>JAQYVS010000143.1 GCA_030145365.1 Desulfofustis sp.
GATGGCGTTGTGCTGGTCAGCAAGAAGACCTGTATCGGCTGCGGCTACTGCTTTATGGCCTGTCCGTTTGGAGCTCCGCAATTTCCGAAAGGAAATGTTTTCGGAGCCCGGGGAGCCATGGATAAATGCACCTTCTGCGCCGGCGGCCCGGAAGAGAACTTCAGCAAGGAAGAGAAGAAGCTCTACGGTCAGAACAGAATTGCTGAAGGCAAGGTACCCCTGTGTGCCTCCATGTGTGCTACCAAGGCACTGTTGGCAGGTGACGGAAGTGTGGTTGCCGACGTTTATCGTGAGCGTGTGTTCAAACGAGGGTCAGGCGTGAACGCCTGGGGCTGGAACAAAGCTTACAAGAAAGACTAACTGCCATACCATTATCCAATCGGAAACCGGACCAGTTTAAACCTTGGTCCGGTTTCCGGAGTAAAATAGGAGAAACCGATGCGAAGGCTTATAGCGTCCGGGGTTCTGGTTATGGTTGTTTACGCAATCGTCCTGATTGTCGGGACAGCGATTGCCGCTCCAACTTCCTTGGCCAGCCTTACCCAATATCTTTCACCGCAATATTATGGTGAACTCTATGGGGGAATAACCGGAGACTGGCAAGAGTTCGGACAGCTCTTTACCCAGCTTCAGTCTGATCTGTTCTGGAAGGTCTTTCTTGGGGTTATCACGGTAATACCTGCCGTTTATCTACTGCATTTTCTCATCATCGGGGCAAAATCATTTTCCCACGACGGTCCGGAAGTTCTGTTTTTCAATGCATTTACCAGGTTCATCCACTGGATCGGGGCAATTTCATTTTCCCTGCTGGTTATTACCGGGTTGCTGATCATCTTCGGCTCATTTTTCGGCGGCGGCTCACCAATCAGGATAGCTCGTTATATCCATATCGTTTGTGCCATGATATTTGCTGTCGATGCGGTGTTCTTGTTCCTGATCTGGATCAAAGACATGTTCCCGGCACTTCATGATATCCACTGGATGTTTATTCTCGGCGGCTATCTGAGTAAGAAGAAAAAACCGGTACCGGCCGGTAAATTCAACGCCGGCCAGAAGGCCTGGTTTTGGCTAGCCACCGCCGGAGGAGCGGTAATGGCCTATACCGGCTATATCATCTGGGGAATGCAGGGTGACCTTGATACCGTGAGACTCTACGCCATTATCCACAATATTCTGGGAATGGTGCTGCTATCATTGTTTCTCACCCATCTCTATATGTCGCTTTTCGCCATCAAGGGTTCATTGCACAGTATGATCAGCGGATACAAACCGAAGGAAGAAGTTGATATCCTGCACAGCAGGTATAAGTACCAGTAGACAACCAGAGACAAGATACAGGCTGCGTCATTTCTGACAGCCTATAAAGACAAAAAGGGCGGGGATGTATCTCTGCCCTTTTTTATTTTTTAATTTCAAGTTCTTACCTTTTGACTGGGGCTATTATCAGACATGCTTTATCCCTGTTTCCGGTAATACCAATTCATCTCCACCTCAAGCCGGTTCACTCGCGCCGCCCATAAAACCCCTGCAAACGATTTGACAGGAAGAAAGAAAATGGTTTCCAGCATCCTTGCAGAGTCTTTTGGGAATGCTTAGTTTTATGTTGTTTTGCCATTTCTTAAATAATACAAGCCTATTAACGGAGGTAGATGATGACCGAAGACTATATCGATCCCCAAGTATACGACCTTTACGATGAATACTGTCACACCCAGATGACACGTCGTCAATTTCTCAATAGAGCCTCGGCACTTGTTGTCGCCAGCGGCTCAGCACTTGTTATGGCCGAAACGCTACTCCCCCACTATGTTAGAGCCCAGACAATTTCTTTTACGGATGAGCGTATCAAGCCACAATACATTGAATACGATTCGCCCGGAGGTACCTCGGGTAAGATGCGCGGATACCTTGTGAAACCTGCAGGAGACGGTCCCTTCCCTGCTGTCCTGGTTATTCACGAGAATAGAGGGTTGAATCCCTATATCGAAGACGTGGCCCGGCGTGTCGCAGTCGAAGGGTTTTTGGCCCTTGCTCCCGATGGCTTGGCACCGATCGGAGGATATCCTGGCAACGATGATGATGGCAAGATCATGCAAAAGTCATTGGACAGAGACAAGTTGTTCACCGACATGCTTAACAGCGCTCAGTTCTTAAAAAAGAATGGATTATCCAATGGCAAGTTAGGGGCAACCGGTTTTTGCTACGGCGGTGGTGTTGTCAATAAGCTCGCTGTGGTTATGGGAACTGATCTGAATGGGGGTGTTCCTTTCTATGGTGTAGCACCACCGGCTGAGGAGGTAGCTAAAATACATGCCCCGCTCATGATGCAATATGCCGAGGATGATCCACGGGTCAATGCTTCCCAGGAGGAGTACAAAAAAGCCCTAGAAGCAAATAACAAGAATTTCGTTATGCATACCTATACAGGAACTCGCCATGGTTTCCATAACAACTCAACGCCGCGTTATAACGAAGAACAGGCGAAAGTTGCTTGGGAACGAACCGTGTCATTGTTCAGGGAACATCTCACCTAAGGTTACTGCATTCACTCCGAGAAAACGGCTGTTTATCAATTAAGCAGCCGTTATTATCTACTCAGTAAAACTATACCTGCCCAGATGAGTCCAAGACCTCAAAGCTCCAGATGAGATACAAACCACTTACGTGAGGCAAAAGGCAGTTCGCCTGCATTAAGGCCTGACGGCAAGATGAAATTCACAGGCGGAGGATCAATGAGCAGTAATACCTTTATTCGCTATTACTCCAACTACAGTCATATCATCAAATTGCGGAAGATGGCTTTGATGTGCGGTAACCGCATTGAATAACTCGTCGCATACCTGTGTAACAGATTGATTTGGCATTTGACAAATGGTGCGTAAAATCCCTTGCAAGCCGAACATTTTATTTTTCTGATTAATTGCATCGGATATCCCGTCGGTGTAGAGCACCATCATGCAATTGTCGGAAAGATCGACAATTTGCTCATCCAGTGTCACGACATCGAATATTCCCAGGGCTTGGCCTTCCCCCTTATACAATTGTTTCACAGAGCCTTTATAATCGATCAGAATTGGCAGTTCATGCCCTGCTCGTGAGTATATGAACTGGTTATTTGGCCCATTCAGGATACCAAGGAGGATGGTAACAAAGATACCTTTGTCGTTTAGTTCCAAAAGATGGCTGTTAACTGCCTCAAGAACCTTCTTGGGCGAAACTTTTGGACGAACTTCTGCACGAAGGAAACTTCGAACCATAGCCATGAACAGAGCTGCGGGAATGCCTTTGTCGGCAACGTCCCCAATAGCAATTGCCAATGAGTCGTTTCCCAATGGAATAAACTCATAGAAATCACCACCAACAGATTTTGCCGGAATCATGTTCGCATACAACTCGTACCCGTCTAGTTGAGGGATGCATCTTGGCAGCATGCTTTTTTGGATGTCACTTGCAAGCTTCAGTTCATGTTCCAGTTTGGCAAATTGCTCAAGTTGGGAGACCTGCTCTGCTACTCTGTATTCAAGCTTTTCGTTCCATTGTGCGAGTTCTACAGACTGCTCTTTGAGCTTCCTGCTCTTTTCATTTATTTCGTTAAACAACCTGACATTCTCAATTGCAATGGAGGCCTGGTCAGCAAAGGCCATCAGAAGTTCCCTCTGTTTTTGCGTGACGGGGTTGATCTCAAAACGTCGAATAAGAATTGCCCCGATTGCCACACCTTCACGCATCAATGGAACCACAAGAACGGTTCGATGCCCGTATTTTCTGGCACTAAGAGCACCATCGGGATAGTCCGCTTCTTCAGCCTGCAGATCAAGGACATGAATCGGTTTACAATCGATAACTGATCGAGCAGTAACCCAGTCCCTGCTCAAACGTTTTTTTGCACCTATTGGCCACATCTGGGTTGGACCAAACTTGGCGACCATGATCAGACTGTCATCTTCAACCTGGAGAATTGCAGCATCCTTCGCATCACACAATCGAGCTGCATTTTCAGCGACAATTCCCAGTAGGGAACTGAGATCAGAAGGTGAGTCAGATATGGCCCGAAGAATTTCAGTAATTGCTCGTTTTTGCTGGATTGCTTCTGCGAGTTTGTGTGCCTGATTTTCAACCCCACTGAGAATATTTTCAAATACCTGCTTAGCCGATTTACTGGATTGAGACAGCAATACCTTAAGATCGCTCATCCGCAATTCCAGCAAATTGCATGGCTCTAAAGCTTTAAAAGAGGTTGTTAAGGGAATGTCCCCGAACTCGAAACCTCCAAAATACTCACCGGTCCCATATTGAGCCAAGAGGGCCTCATTGCCGTCTGAATCCAGGGTAAAAGCGGTTACTTTTCCCTCAAGAATGATAAATATCATCTCAGAAGTATAGGAATTCCCAAGAACTACAGTGCCAGCAGGAGAAGATCGAGTAATACCAGTTTTGTCGATTATTCGAGATTCCTCTTCTGTGAATCCCAATTCGGCAAGCATTGTTTCCGTTTTTTTCGCCATTATCTTTCCTCAGTATAGAGGTAACCGATAGTTACTATCAGTGAAGAAAGGGCTGGGTTTACTCAACCACTAGTACATTATGAGAATTTTCTTGGCGGTTCAACAACCCAGTTGGTTGTCAGACAAATCATGGCTGGTGCTTTACTAAACGACATCAAGTAGATATCAACCATTACGGCTTTTTATGAAATGAGACTGATACACACAAGGTAATTTCCAGGTTCTTTTGATAACAGATACCCTATGGAAATATCATATCACGTTGCACGGCAATAGGTAAAACGATATTGCTGACTACCTTCCTTAGTACATTCTTCACAACCCAATACCCTCAGTTGGAGATTGCCAAAACAATGCACTCAATTCTCACTTTTAAAAATCAAGATACTGGGCAGAGACAATAGAATCTTTAGAGATGCATGTCTCTTTCTCAGGGATGGTTACAATTGCTTTTGCCTGCGCCATTGAGCGTAAACGGCTTTTTTCAAGCATCGGAATAAAAAGAGGGTATTGTTGGTCAGAGGAATAAACCAGATCACCGTAGATAAACTGAGTCCAGCTTGCAAATCGACTGGTAAGATCACGGTCTATTTTGACAGGCAATCGAGGCAAACTCGTCTGGTTGTCACCGCCAAGCGTTAACAGTCCGGGGAGCGCAATCTGCAGAAAACCCATGAGATTTGACGGAGGCCCACCGGGCAGGATAAAAACAGGTGTTTCCTGCAAGATCCCAAACCCTACAGCTTTACCAGGGCCTATCCGGATTCGATGAAAGAGCTGATGCCAGCCCAGTTTTCCAAGAACTTTTGCCACCAAATCGCGATCACCAGTCCAGGCTCCGCCACTGGTAATGATCGCATCAGAGGTTGTTACTGCGTCAGAAAGACTTTGTAAAATCTCACCAAAGCGATCAGGGACGATCTCCAATCTGGTTGAGAAGCCATAGCGGCTGCACCAGGCAGCCAGGCTGGTTAGATTTGAGGCGTAGAGTTTTCCTTCCACCAAAGGTTGACCCGGGGCGACCACTTCATCACCCGTGGCGATAATTGCAACATCAGGATTTCTCACAACATGTACCTGAGAGCGTCCGGCAGCAGCGATCAACCCGAGGAGTCCGGGAGAAATTCGGTCTCCTTTTTCGGCAATTACGCTCCCCTTCTCTACATCAGATCCCTGGGGCAGTATGTTCCGACCCGGCTCGGCATCGGCCATTACCGTGATTACCCCTCGCTCGGACCGGACAAATTCTTCCGCCACTACAGCATCAGCCCCCACAGGGAGTTTGGCCCCAGTCAATACTCTCACTGCATTGCCCGGGGTTACGGAAACATCACGCTGTTCACCTGCGGCAAGTTGCTCTCTTTGCTGCAACCTTATCGGGTTTTGTTCAGACGCGTTACAGATATCTTGTGATACAACGGCATAACCATCCTTGAGCGAGGCATGTATAGATGGTGAATCCACCAGTGCGGTCACAGCTTCACAGAGAATTCTGGCAACAGCAGCAGATAAATCAACGGTTTCCCCGGAGAGCGGGTGGACATGTTCAAGGGTTAGCGAAAGTGCCTCAGCTAAACCGATTGAGACCTTGTTATCATTGTTGATATGTTCACTCATCGGATTCAGATAGTATTGTCTCCTTCATCCCGGTGACAAAATCAATTTGAAACTCAATTAGACGACGTGTCAGCGGTTCACAAAGATGGAGAGGGTTTTTCGGATTAAATCCTTCAGGACGAAGCTCTTTACAGAGCAGGCTTGAACATTGTTTCTCAAAGAGTTCAGCAAATTGTTTGCAGAACTTACCGATACGCTTATCCGAACAGCCCAGTACCTTACCGTAGATGCCAATGAACATGAGCGGGCCTTCAACTAAACCGCACTGGGCACGATATCCCCCGGCCCCCCACATACCGGATGCTGCATCAATTACCTGGGAATTCAGTTCGACCTGAAACCGATCGGAGAGAATGTGCAATGAGGTGCTTGCACAGTTGCGGTCATGAGTATGATAACTTTCTGCTACCTGTGCGGCAACGAATTCTGAAATGTTCATTTCTGTTTGTTCTTTCGTTTCCAGGGTTTGAATATGGAAATAAATAATGTGACAAGCAATAATAGAACCTGCAGGGCTCCAAAAATGATGTTCATGCGCTGGTTGTAGAGATAAGCCGGATCCTCAAGGGAGGCAATTCCCAATTGAGAGGAGATATTCATCATTTCCGTCTCCCAGGGACCGAGATAAAAGGTACCGAACAAGATCGCCCCCACGGTTACTACCCATTTAAAAATCATCCAACCGTGGCGAAAGAAGCCGTACTTGGTAAAAATTCCGTAGATTAAACCGGTGATTAGACAGCCAAAAGCCCCGGGTGTAACAATAACCGCCATATCCACGAAATGAATTGATTTGTTTATCCCATATAAAACGGAGCCGTCCGTCACTCCGGTTTTCAGAAAATAGAGTAATACCAGGGCAATTCCTCCACCGATCCAGCAACACACCGCTAGCAGGTGAAAGCCCTTTAACCATTTCAAGCCTGTCAATCCTATTTTGTTCATTGTCTTTCCTTGCCTTATACAGTCCTGTAATATAATGGTTGTGACAACCGCTTAAACACGAGCTCTCAGCCTTTCAGATCAGCGACTTTCTGCTGTAGCAGAGCCCCCAGAACATTCCATCTTCTCGATGTGTCAACCAGACAAAGAGGCCAGCCATTTGCAGCCCTTCATCACGATCCGCTCTAAAGTGTTGTAGCAACTCTAATTGCTAACTTCAAGAAATACGAAAAGTCGAAGATTTCCATCTTCTCTCAAGGCTAATGCTAAAATGAGATCTCTCTGGGCAACACCCAAAGACTCACAGGTTGATGAAAATGAATTGAGCGGGGAGCTGGTTTGGTGTTTCTTGATTGAGATAGCACGAGACAGCAGTCAGGCGGTCCATGCGTTGAACTGAGTCCTGCTGCTGGAAAACTGGATTAATCCGTTCGCTCCGGTGGGAAGAGCCTTGAGATGAGCGAGCGTTTTTGTACCGGCTGATTCATGAGAATGGCGAGGTTATCCATGGCGGTATAGTTGCGATCCCAGAGTTCAATGGCGGCTTCGTAATTCTTCTTTGCTGCTTCAAGATTGCCCTCATAGCGGTTGATCATCCCAAGATTTGTCAGCGAGACCGATAGCCTTCTTGGCGTTTCTATCTGTGCATCAAGTATGAGATTTACCCGCTTTTTCAAGACTGTGTCGACATTCATTTCAGACAGGGCCGGATCATCCTCATTAAAAAATGGGCGTATCTTTGCTTTAATCTCTTCTTCCGACAATGATCCCATTTCCATCATCCAGGCTTCGTAAATAGCAATTGCCTGCCTGGTATAGTCAGCCGCAGCAGCCAAACTTTTCTGCATGGACGGTTTCTTGATATCTTGTTTGGTCAATACTTCCGTCTCCAGTTCCACCAGGTAAACGGTGGCCTTGTTATTGAGCAGCACCCCGATTTCGTAGGAATCGGCATATCCCGGGGTTTTTTGATAGATGGCCAGCATCTGGTCTAGAAGGGACAGGGCCTGGACATATTCATCGCTTTCCAGCTCCTTATCATATTTCTGGAAGAGCTCTTTGGCCGGCAAAATACGGGGGTCTTCCGCCTTGTTGATGGCTCCGTAATAAAAATATGAACCGATAAAGATTGAAGCGGTAATGGTAAGGACAAGGGCAAGGACTTTCTTCGTGCCTGATTGCATTGACGGAATAGCCTTTATAGGTATGAGTGGGACATTCGGTCTCCGCCTGAAACCAAGCGGAGACCGAAAAGAGATGTTATCTGATGCCGTGGACTTCTTCGGCCAGATGTTTTCTGATTTCTTCCGGAGTATCCGGTGTTGCCAAAGATACTACAATGTTGGCAAGAATTGCAAGCGGAGCTGCGATCCAGGCAAAATACCAGGGATTCAGCCAGTACCCGACAAATGCTGCGCCGGGAAGTGCGACTCCGAATTTTCCACAGATAAAATAAACCAGGGCAATCGCGGTAAATCCTGCACCAACGATTATACTGGCCCAGGCTCCCTCACGGTTCGAGCGACTCCACCAGATTCCCATCAGGAACAATGGGAAGATTGTGCAGCCGGCAATGGAGAAGGCCAGTGCGACAAGCTGAGCAACAAGGGCCAGCTTAAGAAGTGCGACCACCATGACACCGAGTGCCATTGCAATGGTTGCTAGACGTGCTGCTCTGATCTGTGCCTCTCCCGATGCCTCCGGGTTGAAGACCCGGTAGTAGATATCGTTTGAAAATGCTGAGGATCCTGCTACCAGCAATCCTGAAACGGTTGAAAACGCAGCCGAGACAGCACCGGCGGCCAGGAATCCGACAATAATCGGATTTACGGTGCCGAGCTGGGCCGTATAAACAACAATCGCATCTGAGGCCAGCTTTCCAACTTCCGGGTTGGTAGACAGGATTCTACCGAAAGCGGCATACAGCGGCGCGGTCCAATAGAGCAGACAGATGAAGAACAGACCCCAGGTAACCGACCAGCGGGCGTCACTGGGTTTAGGTACAACATAGAACTTCTGGATAACATGGGGAAGTCCGGCGGTACCGATCATCAGGGCAAAACAGGTTGCCATCCACTGGAAAAAGGTTTTGCCGGTTGCCGGATCCCACGGCATCGCATACTCTGGCTGGGGCACCGTCTGCATGGCATGCCCAAGGGAGCTAACGAACCCTGTTGCGTTACCGGCCACGATATCAGATACCACCCTCCCGTAACCAAGCTCTGGAATCAGCCAGAAATAGTCGAACTTGAAGGTGAGGATAAAGGCCGGGATCAGAAAGGCGGTAATCAGGATGATATACTGAACAATCTGGTTTTTGGTAACACCAAGCATACCCGAGATGATTACGTAGCCAAGAACAACTGTACCACCAACGATAACAGACCAGGTATAACTCATTCCCATGATCCACTTGAACATCAGGCCGATACCACCAAACTGGCCGACGCAATAGCAGAACGATATGAAAATTGCAATCAACGCGGTAAATATCCGCAGACCTGACGAGTAGTAACGATCGCCGATAAAGTCAGTGGCCGTATACTTACCGAATCTTCTGATCTGGGAAGCCATCAGCAGCAGCAGCAGACAATAACCGCCGGTCCAACCAACGACATATGATAGTCCATGGTAGCCGCTGCCGTACATGATTCCTGCCATGCCCAGAAACGAGGCTGCCGACATCCAGTTTGAGGCGATGGCCGCACCCGAGCCGACACGCGAAATTGATCGGCCCGCAGCGTAGTAGCCTTCTGTTCCCTCAGCTTTGTTCATGAATCCGACAACAATGAATAATAAAATTGTTGCCAGCAAAATGATTGCCGGTATCGTTTTGAATCCTCCCTCGAGGGTTCCGCCGCTCGCAGCAAAAGCTGGAACCGCCACGAGTAGGAACGCCGACAAAAAGATTAAAACCGATAGTGCTCTATATGTGATTCTTTTCATTTCCGGTTCCTCCTATTCGAATGAAGATTCCATTCCGTGTTTTTTCATTAGCTTATCAATCACAAAACAGTACACCAGACAGATCAAAACAAAGATTGTCAGGGTGACGAGTGCGGTGAAAAAATAATGAAACGGGAAACCGAAAACGATTGTATCGGTGAGAACCGATTGATTATGAATAAGAAATTTATCCATAACTGGCTTCAGCGCAGGATCGCCCATTGCCATTTTATCGGGGGTGATGGCGCTTAAGCCATACGGCACAACGGCCATCATGGCAGCGTTTTCTGAAATGCCCATGGCCGAGTTGATAAAACCGACATCCACCGTTTTATCATCTGCCGCTTTGGCAGCTGCGTCCAGCAGGGCGGCCTGGTCGGCAGCAGGTAGAATGTTGTAGACTGTTGAAGTAAATGCATTTTTTAACGGTTCATTTTGCAGCAGGGCAGCACTCTTACCAAGTACGGCCAGGTACATGTTGGCTGCAGCCACTTTGTCCTCGGCTGAAGCACTGCCGTCAGCGAGGGTTGGAGCATACTTCATGTACGCCGCATAAGGGGCTTCGGGAGTTGGGGTTTCCATTATTTTGAGAAGAATCTGGAACCCATACGTCACAACACCCCAGATGACCAGCCCAATGATAATTGCACGGATATTCTCCTTTAGAAACGGTGTTGATGGCTTGAAAAAGTTAACGTCATAGCTCTTACCTTCTTCCATTTTTCTCCTCCTTTTTAATGACTGCGTTCCATTCTCCCGGTTAACCGATGGTTTCCTGAGAACAGCCTAACCCCTGAAAAGCGGGTATATAAAAAATCCGGAAAACCAGGAAATGAAGAGAACCCCCTTCCTCCCATTTTCTGCATCCCGGACTTGCCACACACTAAAAAGTTGCTAACTACTCTTTGTATCAATTCTCCTTCCACAACGTAGTACTATCGACCGTGTGATACGACACTGTCTTTCTCACCCGTTTAATGGGATGTTAAGCCTCTATACGTTCCGATTTGTACTTATTCAATGACTCTAGTCTAGAATAATAAATGATATTATTCATCATTTTTTTTTATCATGAGTCATTTTACTGCAATATAATAACATTATTTATGCAAAATTATCTGAGATTTTTGCGTTATTTCGGGAGGTTAAATAGAATGCGGAAAATCCTGATAAATAGGCTTAAATTTAAACTATTTACACTGTGGGACAGTGCAGATAGTTCAGTAGCCCCGCCCTTATCCCGTCGTCACAATCACACTCACCGGATGATGCACTAAAAAAAATCATATTGGGCGGGAGGACGCCCAGGAAATGAAAGTTCAATATCAATGAAATGACAATGTCAGGAGTTGAAAAATTCTCTTGTAAGAACGTTGCGGGCCCTCGGATTTTCTCAGGCTGTTCCGGTGAATTCGATACTCATCTTCTGCTGAATTCCCTCAATCCTTTTGAATATCTCCTTGAGCATGGTCTGATCGATACGGGTCAGATGTTTGGGATTGATGAAATTATCCGCTTTGCCGTCCTCTTCCGTAATCGCGGTTATCTGCCTGATAAAACGCAGGTTCATCAAATAACGATAGGACTGGACGATATCTTCATACTCCTCTTTGGACAAGACACGCTTTTCGTGGATCTTTTCCAGTCTTGCCAAGGTGTTTGTCTCTCTTATCGCGTGTTTCAAACTATAAATCCGGGCAAAATCAATGATCGGCATCATCGCCCGTTTTATATCAAAAGAATCTTTGTGCTCACCTTTTGACTGGACAACAATATTTCTGAAGAACCCCAGTGGAGGTCGGAAGTTAAATGCATTCTCAACGAGATATTTAAAAAAGAAGCCAGTCCATTTTCCTAGAGAAGAGAAAAGATAATCGCTTAATTCATCAGCCAACTCCCGTGATCCCCAGGCCCACCTGAAATCAAAAAAAATTGCTGAGGAAAGCAGATCTTCTTGGTTTGTCGCATTAATCCATTTGGAGAAATAATTCTTCCATTGGGAAATCGGCTGGCACCAGGCCGGGTTTTGGGCCATATTGTTGCCTTCACAGAAAGCGAATCCAGCCTGATCAAGCCACCCGCAGATATCTGCTGCCAGATCAAGAAAATACCTTTCCGCCTGTTCCTTTTCCTCTTTATCAGTAAGATCTTCATAGATGATCGCATTGTCCTGGTCGGTCTTCAGGGTCTGTTCGTTACGCCCCTCGCTACCCATAATGATAAAGGTAAAATTGCAGGGCGGCGGACCCGCTTTTTCAACTGCAAAACCAACTAATTTCTCAAGTACTTCGTCAGCAACGGTGGTGATCAGACTGGTGAGATTTTCGGGTTGAGCCCCGTTTTTAATGGGCTCGATCAACAGCCCCGGCAACCTGCTGTGGATATTTTCCAACTGCTCCGGGGTTGAAGCGTGGGTGATTTCCTGGATAAGAAAATATGGAGAACGACTCTGCTCTGTGATAATCCTTCGGTCCGTGAGCATACCGGACACCTCTTCATCGTCGTTTACCACTGCCAGGTGTGAGATTCCCCGCTCGATCATTAACAGATAGGCCTCAAAGACCTGGGAATCCTCCGGTAAGGTAATGAGCGGTGCTGACATGATGTCGGCAACCGAACTACTTTTGTCGAAATCAACGGCAACTACCCGCTTTCTCAGATCTTCGTCGGTTATGATGCCGCCGATCTTTCCCCCTTCGCCTTGTACCAGCAGATAACCCGTTTCATCTTCCGTCATTTTTTCCGCGGCATCTCTGACGCTCATCATTGCCGGACAGCTGATGAATGTCGGATTGAAAATTGAGCTGACGCGCTGATGGAAAAACGGTGATGTTTTTTCGGCACTTTCCACCTGCCTGGAGATCATCTCGGCATATGACCGATCAAGCATCTTTTTGCCGAAGGTGTTGGTGAAGAATTCTTTAAAATCCTCCTGCTCTTCACAGATATCCAGGAACACCACCTTCGGCAGTTTATAAAACGTGGTATCTTCACTCAGTTTCATGTTCCTGACGGCAAGCGAGCTGTTGACAAGCATGGAGATGCCCCCGTAACAATCACCTTCGGACAATATTCGGCGAAGGGTTTTTTTCCCTCCCTTCTCATAATAAAGTTCTGCCGACCCCTTTGCTACAACGTACAGGTGTTCGACCTTGCTCTTGCCCCGTACGAACATAATTTCATCCTTTTTTCCTTTGGCCTCTTGAAAATGAGACTGCAAATCCGACATTTTCTGCTCAGACAGAAAAGAGAACGGGGGTGTCTGGGAAATATTTGTCAGGTCAAGATGATGCATGTTATAGCCTCGGTTTTCCCTTGGTTTCCATCCAGTGTTTAATTTGCTCGTTTATCGGCTCAAACAGGTTGAACATACGCTTTGTCACCTTCTTAACCACCTGTTTTTTATCCTTCTGGTAGATTGCTTCCAGAGAGGAAAGCGGGTCATGGTCCGGGTTGCTCAGGTAATCTTTCACCGCTGCAAGTTTTCTTGTTATTTCCTTTTCTGCCTGCTGCCGAAGAATTGACTTGAGTCTTATGATGTTTTCACTGCCTTTTTCATCAATCTCATTATGCTGAAATTTTTTCAATTTGTATTTGATACGCTGATCAATCAATTCAATCAGCAGCTCTTCGTACTCCTCGCCCAACCAGATTGTTTCGGGCACCAGGTCACCAAAATGGGTAACCCCTAAAATATCCTTGTCCTGGCTCCAGTAGTTTATCAGAAAATCAGTTTCCAGACTCTGGTAATTCTGGCGCGGCATATACATACGGCGCAGATACTGTAGAACTTTTTCCGTCTTTTTCTTGTGCCCTCCGATAATAACCGAACCGCCAACCTCTCCTTTTGTGACCCCTTTTGTCCATGGTGCCCCGGTAATACCAAAATCGTGATAGATCGGGATATGCAGCAGCGCAGACAGAGTATTTAACGCCAGGGCATAACCTGCTGAAGGCCCGCCGACGTTATATGAAGCTGAGAGCAGCTGATGATGAATCGTCATATTACTCAGGAATCTACCGAGCATTTTGGCAACACTGAACTCCGGCGTAAGCGCCTGAAAATAGTTTTTAACCAGGGTCAGGGCTTCCTGGGCGGATTGTTGAGTCATCTGGACCGCCATTTCCATTTGGGCTGAACTGTCGCCCGAACCTGAAACCGCACCGGTTACCAACACTTTTTCTGATGAAAGACTGTAAGTCAGACTGGTAGCAATGGGCAGCAGGATACCGTCCACTTCGTTGGCTCCTACCCCAACGATAAAACCTGTCTGGGGTTCCTGACTCAGCTCTGCCTCTAGAAAGTCATCAAGCTCGACTTTGCCTTTTTTTGTCGGACTCTGGGACATCTCATAACGGGCCAGCCGCAGATGCGAGAGGGTGAGTGGGTAATCGTTTTCCGCCCCAACCAGAGAAAACAACTGCACTATTTCTTCGTAACGGGCCAGAAACTGCACGGGCGACTCTTTGAGAAGTTTGCGCAGGCCGTTCGGGTTGCTCAGGGCCTCAAGAATGCCGTTCATGGTTTTCAAATTGAATTTTAAAAACCGTTCCTGCTTTTCCACGGAAAGTGAAGAAATGGATCTGAATTTCTTCAGTACCAAAAGCTCGGTGGAACGCAGCGACAGTGCTTTTTCCATGAATGCGGTGAAATCCGCAGGAGTATTGCAGATACCCTTGGTAATTTCAATTACCTTCGCCGAATCCAGATTCTCTTCACGGGGAATCTCAGTCAATATGGCTTCGATGATCTCGTTGATGTCTCCTCTGGCCAGTTGCCCGGATATCTCCAGCACTTTCAAACGCTTAGAACGGATCAAAGCAGGGTCAAGCAGATCAAGCCTGTTGGTCGTCAAGACGGTGAAGACTTTGGAAAGCGGCTGTTCGCCATCAATGATATTCAGAAACTTATTGGTCAGTCGATCTGAAGGGGCCCCGCCACTGCTGCTCCGTCTCGGAGCCAGAGCATCGCCCTCATCGAAGAAGACAACGGTGGGGGCAATCATTTTGGC
>JAQYVS010000187.1 GCA_030145365.1 Desulfofustis sp.
TGGCCATTCGGCCATTGGGTCGCCGAACGGATACCAGGTAACCGGCTATAGAGTTGAATTTGTCGGGATCTGCTCCTCTTGTAAAAAGAAAAATGAAAAGGCAAAGGAGAAAAATCATGAGCGATAAAAGTGACGTAACAGCAGAGCAGAAACAAATTCTTGAGGCTTTGGCACATGCTGACGTTCCCTGCGGGTCAAAAGATATTGTTGCTGCAACCGGTCTTGATAAAAAGGTTGTCAGCAGTAAAATCACAGCGCTGAAAAAGATAGGATTTGTGGATAGTCCGGTCCGTTGCAAATATGGTGTAACAGCTGCCGGAAGAGAGGCGATTTCTAAATAAATTTTGCTTCCCGGTCGTACATTTTAAAAGTCCGTGATTGCTTTAAATCACGGACCTTTTTTGTTCAATCGAATTATCAAATGGATGAGAGATTAATCATCTAATCTTCCAATTTGATTCAGAGATACCTAAGCGTTATTTTAGCTTAAATTTCAACCAATACAGAGCTATGTATCTCTCTTCTGAAACCGTTACAAGTCCCTCACCAACCCTGGTGCCGCCTCAATACCGGGTTTGTCAGACACTGCTTGATAAAGGCAGCGGCGGGGTTAATGAAGATGCACTGGCAGTCGGCAATAAGGTCTGTATTGTCTGCGATGGCTCAACCGGATTGGATGCCGGTGAACTGATACCCGGATCCAGCGGAGCTCAGCAGGCAGCCGAGATAACGGCCGCTGTATTTAACGAGGATAATGAACGCAATCTCCATCTATCGGCTCAAATTGCAAATGAAACGATCAGAGCCCGGATGCAGGAATATGGAGTTGATTGCAGCCAGCGTGAACATCTCTGGTCAACCAGCTTTGCCGCCGTACAACTGTCGGGCAGCGGGATCAATTGGTGTCAGATTGGTGATTGTCTCATACTTCTTAGTTATGAAGATGGTCGAAGTAAGCTGCTGGGAAATTTGCCCGGACATGATGAGCAGATTCTCGCGCACTGGCAGAAGATTGGCTCACGGGCGGTGGGAACAATTCATCAGGTGATGGGTGAGCAAATTGCCGCAGTCAGACGAACCATGAATCGAGCTTTCGGAGCTTTGAACGGCGAAGCTGAGGCGCTTGAGTTTTTGGTGCAGGGCCGAATTGAGGATGATCTGATCAGCGATGTTTTACTTTTTTCCGACGGTTTTTTTCCGCCCACTCGATTGCCAGACAAACCGCTTGATACCAAAAAGCTGGTAGATCTGTATAAAACATCAGGGTTAACCGGGGTACGAGACCATATCCGTGTTCTGCAAAGCAATGACCCGGGTTGTTACCTCTATCCACGGTTTAAAATGTTTGACGATATCAGTGCAATTGCCCTGCAGAAAAGTTGATCTACTCGGGCAGCAGACCGTAGAAATAGGTCAAGATATCGGTTCTGGTGACAATACCGATTATCTTGTTTTCGAGAACAACCGGTAAATGGCCGATATTTTTTTTCACCATTAATTGCGCGGCCTGGGAAGGTTGGAGATCGGGTGATATTGTTGCAACATTGCGGGCCATAAATGCTTTAACAGGGCTTTTCCACTGCTTTTCGTAGCGTAATTTTTTAAGATCCCAGAGGACGATAATACCCTCCAGTTTATCTTCACTGCCAACCAGGATGCCTCTGATTTTTTTCTCCTGCATCATATTCCGAATTTCAGACATCGGGGTACTGCCGTCTACGATGGTGACCGGAAAAGACATAAGGTCGGCGATGGTTGCCCCGCCAATTTTACTCTCCCTGATAATTTCAATAATTTTTCTTTTTACCTGTTCCGGCTGATAATGAACACTTTTTATCGTTGCCGACCCGGCTGCCGGATGACCACCACCGCCGAAATGTTTCAGGATGGAGCCAATGTCGATCATCTCGACCCCGCTTCGACCAATTGCCGTACAGGATTTTTCATCGTTTATAAATATGACAAAGACCGCATCGGCGTTGATGATCTTGCGATACATGCTGACGATAGCGGCCAGCATCGGAACTTTCCGGTCAAGGCACAGAATATTGATACCGATCGTATAGTGGTTGTGGGTAATTCTCTCGGTATTCTGCATCATGGTAAATAAAATATCTCGTTGCACTTCCTCGTAAGGAGGGTTCAAAAAGAATGAAGCGACATTGAGGTCAGCACCGTTTTCAAGCAGATAGGCAGCAGCAGCGGCATCTTCCGGCTGTGTGGAGGGGTAGCTGAGGTGTCCAGTATCCTCATAGAGGCCAATTAATAAAACGGTTGATACCAGTGGATTCAGCTCCATTTTCCGGCGTTTCATTTCTCTGATCAAAAGGGTTACCGTGGCACCTATCTGCTCCTGGCAGTGCCAGTCAGCCTCAATATCCCCCCCGTTGCCGTGGTGATCCCAGAGAAAAATTTCGACATCGCTGCGCTGTCTGATTTTCTCCATTCGGTCGAGACGACGCCATTGATCGGTGTCAACCACGATAAGTCTTGTTACTTTATCGTGGTTGATTTCATTAGGCAGGACAATGTCGAAAGCGGTCTTATGGGTTGAGAGAAATTGTGATACATTGCTGTTAACCGATTTTGGAACAACGCCAATGGAGTCAGGATAAAGCAGGGTTGCCGCGATAACCGAGGCCAGCGCGTCAAAATCGGTATTTTTGTGGGTGGTGACAACCTGCATTAAAGATTTGATTATGATTAATGTTTAAATTGATAGACCGGTCGCTGGCTGGGTTCGAGATAGAGGTCCATATACTTTGGGGCCAGGTTCCGCAGGATATTTTGTCTGTTACCCGGAGATGGATGGGTGCTGAGAAACTCAGCTGGACCGCTGCCTCCGGCCTTTTCCATTTTCTTCCACAGCGTTGCCGCCGCATCGGGATTATAACCTGCCCGGGCTGCTAGTTCCAAGCCCATTGCGTCTGCTTCGGTTTCAGAACTTCGACTGTTGGGCAGCTGTATTGCAAGCATTGCCGCCATTGCACTTCCGGACAAAGCTGCCCGGCCGTAGTCACTGTTCCTGGTGGCTATGCCGATTCCCATCACACCCAATGACGAAGCCATGGCCACGGACATGCGTTCGGCAGTATGATTGGCCAATGCATGGGAGATCTCATGGGCAAGAACCTGGGCGAGCTCATCGTCAGTCGGATTAACCTTGTTGAGTAGGCCGGTGTAGATGGCCATCTTGCCACCGGCCATGCACCAGGCATTGACCATCTTGGGGTCGTCGATCACCTTGATGCTCCATTCCCAGGATTGAGAATGGGGGTAGATCTGGATCGCCTGATAAATAATGCGTCCGGTGATCTCCTGAACGCGGGCCGCTACCACCGGATTGGAATCTACCTTTCCTTCTTTGGCAAGGAGCTGCAAGGTTTGGGCGTAGGCTTGTTTAGAGGAGACGATTGCCTGTTCCGGCGAGACCAGCATCAGCTGGTGTCGTCCGGTTGGGCTGGTGGCACAGCTGCAGATCAGAAATAGCAGAAAAGCTGAGATGAGAACAGATTTCATAGTCTTGAGTATAACAGGAATGGAATAAAAAACATAGGCTGGGCTCTCTATGCTTTTATGCATTCTTCCTTGAGCATTGAATCAATAAAATCGAGGACAAATTGCCTCTGAACTGCAGTGGCATAGGCGATACAGCTGCAATGCAGATTGGATTTGGATCGTACCAGCATCTCAAAACATAGCCGCTTGTCTTCAAGCTCCACACCGAGATAAAATGGCCCGCATGCTTCGTGACCCTGTTGGGCATCTGAAAGGAGTTCGTCGGGCAGAGCCAGCCAGAATATGCCGGTCATGGGACCCGGTTTTAACGTTCTTTTCAGGTATGATTCCAGGTTGTCTCGTTCCAGAAGGGATAGTTCATCAATTACAAATTGTCTCATGGTCGTTGCACACTCTATATATTCAAGATCTCATGGATAGGTCGCATCCGTGATACGATGTTTAGATATCAAGCCAGGTGGTATCGGAGTTAAGTTGCTCACAGCCGTCTTCGGTGACCACAACCATGTTTTCCAGGCGTACACCGCCCCAGTCGGGAACGTAAATGCCTGGTTCAATAGTGATAATCATCCCGGGTTTTAAAGCTTGTCGACTTCTAAACGAAACGCTCGGTGGTTCATGCACGGCGAGGCCGACGCCATGGCCGAGGGAGTGGCCAAAATGTTTTGCATGTCCTTGATCTCCAATGAGTTTTCTGGCGGCCAAATCGACATCTTTCATCAACACACCAGGTTTCACGGCTGCAATTCCTGCCAGTTGAGCTTTTCGAACAATTCGGTGAATACGTGTATAGGTCTCATCCGGGGTGCCGATGACGAAATTTCTGGTCATATCGGAACAATACCCGTTCAATACCAAACCCATATCGATGGTGACTCCGGTATTATTACCGACAATCCGTTCGCTTGGCACTGCATGGGGCAGGGCGCCGTTTGTCCCCGAGGCGACAATGGTACCAAAACTCGGCCCTTCAGCTCCAACCTGGCGCATCTGAGCTTCAATAACCGTGGCAATCTCAATTTCAGACATATCGGGCGAAAGCTTGGCATGGATCTGTTGAAATACCGATTCATTCAACATCACGGATTGTCTGATTAGCTCAATCTCTTTCTCACTCTTTATCAGCCGTTGCTTTTCCACCAGACCGGTGAGCGGGATCATTTCAATTTCCCGTTTTTCGGCAAGCTCTGACAATTTGAGGCTGAAACTGTGCAGTGTGTAGTGACTCTCGAAGCCAAATTTCCGTATTCTGTGTTCAGCGATCAAACTGTCCAGCAGGTTGAGTAACCCTTTCTGATATAAGTTGACAATAAGGGACGTCTCCTGCTCTGCCTGGAGTTGGAAGCGAAAATCGGTAAGCAGTTGAACGTGTCCTTGAGCCGGGACAAAGAGTACGCCGGAGCTTTCATTTATACCATGATCCGGTGCCCGGTAGCCACTGAGATACCTTCTGTTTTCAGGCCTGCTGACCAGCAGGCAGTCGATCTTTTTTCTCCTGAGTTTTGCTTGCAGACGTTTGCGACGATCCTGATAATCTATGGGATTGTCTGTTGAAACAGGTTTGTTCATCTTAAATTCCGAATCGTTGGCCGATGAGAGATTTTCGCTGATCAACGGCTTCGTTGTACTGTCCGTTCAGTTCTGCCGATGCCTTTGACCATTCCTCTTGGTATTGGGGATGCATTGTCGGGTTTAAGGCAAGATCATCATCCACCGTCATTCCCTGCTGCTGCAGACTCATTTTGAGCTGTGAGAGAATTGACTCATCGAACTGCTGTTTTATCTGTTCCCGGTGTTGCGAGTACTGCTCAAGGATCTGCTGCAGTTCTGTGCAAATGGATGATATGTCGGCGGAATTTCCGCTCAAATCAAGAAGCCCTTTCAGGCTGAGCAGTGATTGTTCCGAGATCTCACCATCTCGAGGTAAAAGGATATTTCTCAACATCGTTTTGGCCATGCCGCCGCGAATGGTCATCTGTTCCTTGGCGTCACTTTTTTCTAGCAGTTCCAAAAGATCTGTTTCTTCCCCAGTGAGATAGGCTGCCGCAAGACGCATTCCCCGGTTAAGCAGTTCATCGCTTGCTTGAGTATCACCGGCGTCTGCTGCAAGTCGGGCCGCCCTTTCCATAACCATGTCCACGGTACTTTTTATTTCTGCCATAGTTTCCTGTGTCTGTGAGTGTGGTTGGTTAAAAATAAGCTCGAATGTACCTTACGGTATCCTCAACCGCAAAGAAAAAACTGAATTTTACACTTCCTTCTTAACCAGGCGGGCAGCAAAAAACCCATCAATCCCAAAACCTGGCAGTGGAGCAAAAAAACCATTACGAACGAGGCCTGCTGCGCTGTCTGGTAAATATTCCCGGCAATCAGTTGGCGAAAAGTCAGGATTCACTTCCAGGAAGCGCTCCACAACCCAGTCGTTTTCCTCCGGCTCAATTGAGCAGGTTGCGTAGACTAAGACACCGTTTGGAGACAAAAGTGAGGCAGCCGTTTCCAGAAGGTTCAGCTGCTTCTGTCCATAGCCGGCCAAATCTGATTCGGTACGCGTCCAGCGAATGTCGGGATGTCTGCCGATGACCCCGGTACCTGAACAGGGGGCATCGAGCAGTATTCTATCGTAGAGACTCGAGCTCAGGCGGGCAAAGTCCTGCAATGTTTCATTGTGTAGAGAAATAGTGTCATCAAGCGTTGTTCGGGCAAGGTTGTCTGTGAGAAGCCTAAATCTGTTCTGGTCAGGTTCAACGGCTGTCAGAGTTTGTGACGAGGTCTCTTTTGTCTTTTTCGCCAACAATGCCAGATGGCTCGTTTTACC
>JAQYVS010000191.1 GCA_030145365.1 Desulfofustis sp.
TAAGATCCCATGGTTCGACCCATTCTCTCTTACCGCCAAGCAGTCAGTTATCGAGTACCGCGGCAAAGAAAAAGTCCTGATAAGCGATCGAGTATACAACCTTCACCGTTTCACCGAAGTTTTTTCTGGTGCCAGGCTCAATTCCTGGCTCGATGACGAAGGCAATGTTATCAAAGAAGAATCCCCGGCCGGTTTTGTCTTTGTCAGAGAACCTGAATTTAAGGCTAAATCCCTCTCCGAAGAGAGCACTGATCTGCTCGCTTCAGTATCGGTCAAGGTGACCGGTGAAATGTTTGATCTCAGCGACAAAACAACGGCCAGGTACCGCCTGACCCTGCCCGATGAACCAAAATATGAGTTAAACTCAGGTCGGCAGCACTTTTCAGACTCTATTTTGACCGTTACCAAAGAAAATTTTTCATCCCCCCCAGATGAAGACAACATCATCTGCAACGGAGCGGAAAATGAGCTTATGGCTTCGCCTTACATTCAATCAGCGGCTCCTGAAATCGTCGAACAGAGCATATCATTGACCCAGAATGCCAGGAGTAATCTTGAAAGAAGTACCGCTCTAGCCGACTGGGTGTTCCAGTATCTGGAAAAAAGGCCGGTTATCGGTATCCCGGATGCCCTGACTACCTTGAAATCGAAAATCGGCGACTGTAACGAACACGCCTCACTTTTTGCCGCCCTCGGCCGGGCAGCCGGGATTCCCACTAAAATTGCGGTTGGCGTCGTCTATCACAAGCAGGCATTTTACTATCATGCCTGGAATGAGGTTTGTCTGGACGGTAACTGGATCAGTCTTGATACAACAACAAATCAGATGCCTGCTGATTTAAGCCATCTAAAATTTATTGAGGGAGAACTCCAGGAACAGATCAAGATCGGTGCATTATTAAATACATTGCAGATAGAACCGCTGCATGACTAAAACCGAATCAACCCAGATTCCGATGAGCGCATATGAACGAGTCAATCCTTACAATTAATCAACTGACCAAGCAATTCGATAAACTCACGGCTGTTAACCACATCAATATCGACGTGGCTAAAGGTGAGATATTTGGATTTCTCGGCCCAAATGGCGCCGGAAAAACCACGACTATAAAGATGATCGCTGGTCTTTTACAGCCAAGTTCCGGTTCGCTGAGCATTTGCGGGCATCAGATGTCCAATGCATCTGCCCTCTGTCGTGAACTGACCGGCTATATTCCGGACAGACCGTTTCTTTATGAAAAACTGACCGGTGCAGAATACTTGAGCTTTATTGGCAGCCTCTACCCTCAAGCTTCAAACACATCTCGACACGGCGAAGCTCAACACTATCTTCAATTGTTCGATATCTATGACTGGCGTAACAACCTGATTGAAAGTTATTCCCATGGGATGAGACAGAAATTGATCATGAGTTCAATCTTCATGCTCAATCAACCCTTAATTGTCGTTGACGAACCCATGGTGGGTCTCGACCCGAAAAGCGCTCGAATTGTGAAGGAACTTTTCAAGAGTAAGGCCGAAAATGGGACCACAATTTTTCTCTCCACCCACTCAAGGGAAATCGCAGAAGAACTCTGTAATCGAATAAGCATTATTGTCGAAGGGAAAATCATCGCCACCGGTACAGTTGAGTCCTTGCATGATAAGGCTGAGCATGGGGCAGAAAATCTCGAAGAGCTCTTTCTTCAATTAACCGGTGCATTTGAACTTAAAGAAATAATCGGCGCTTTACGCCGAGGCCATAGGGTAAACTAACACACATTATGTATCCGCGTCTTTTTCTGCCATTTATCCGAACAAATAGAAATCGTCTTCTTGCCAGTAAATCTCCTCTGAGAAATCTATTGCTCGGTCTGCTTGGGATAGGGATCTGTATTGCACTCTACCTGATCACCTGGCGCAGCATCAGTTATTTCCAGAGCCAGAGTGAGCTTGGCATTATTTTGAGTATGAAGATCTTTCAGATGGCCTGGATAACGATTTTTGCAATGCTCATCTTTTCATCGATGATCGCCGGTGTTTCGACGCTCTACCTGTCGGCAGACAACGAAATTATTGTCACCGCTCCCGTGCAGCTTCCTGAATTATTCCGAATGCGTCTGACAACCACATTTCTGAATACATCCTGGATGGTGCTCATCTTTTCCGTGCCGATATTTTCGGCATTCGGTGTTGTTTTCCAGGCTGGACCGCTCTTTCTGCCGATTCTCATTGTTGTCATTTGCGCCACTGCATTTACTGCCTCCAGTTCAGCAATGTTGTTTGTAATCCTGCTTGTCTACCTGTTTCCAGCCAGGAGAACCAAAGATATCATCGTTTATCTGACCCTTTGTTTCGGAATATTTCTCTATATTATTTTTCGACTCATGCGACCGGAAGATCTGGTCAATCCTGAAAAATACGCCCAATTCATCGATTATATGTCTGCTGTATCAACCCCAGCAGGTCCATGGCTGCCAGCGAGCTGGACATCAAATCTGCTGACGACCTATCTCCTTGACCGACAGGTTGATATTCTGCTGTTAAGTCTGATAATTCTGACTCCTGTGATCCTTGTATTTGTAGGAGAGTTTATGATGAACCGTTTCTTCATTCCCGGATTTTCAAAATCCCAGGAATCATTTGGCGGTAATCACCACTTCAAACCGCCACGCAAAACGTCGTCTCGATTGGCATGGATATTTCGTAAAGAGATGATTTCATTTTTACGGGACTCCAAGGAGTGGTCCCAGTTTTTCATGATCGGCGCGCTCGTTATAGTTTATCTATATAATTTCAAGGTCTTACCATTAGAGCGCACCTTCGGGTCGACCTATGTGGCCAATCTGATAGCTTTTGGCAACATCGGTCTCAGCGGCTTTCTTGGTGCTGCTCTTGCTGCCCGTTTCGTGTTTCCATCAATCGGGGGGGAAGGAGGAGCCTTTTATCTGATTAGATCTTCGCCATTGACTCCAGCACGTTTCTTCTTCTACAAATATCTCTTCTATCTGATACCCTTTACCGTACTGATTGTCATCCTGGTGAGCGTATCAAATCACTTTTTGAAAATCAGCGGACCGATGTGGTGGATTTCTCTTTTCTGCGCCATCCTGATATGCTGGACAGTTATCGCCATGGCTCTTGGATTCGGAGCAATTTTCGCCGACTACCATGCGGAAAACAAAGAGGCGTCGATGGGTCCGGGGGCTGTGTTTTTTTTCTTCTGCGCTATTGCATATATGTTGCTGGTGCTCTTCACCGGAGTATCACCGGTCTACCGTCTGGTGAGATCGTCGTTGCGCCAAAGCGGCTTGCCGTTACTCGATGCTCTCATGGTATCGGGTTGGATTTTGGCAGCGATCCTCATTTCTATCCTTGTGGTAATACTCGTATCCAGAAGAGGAATTAAGGCACTCAACCCCTCATAATCCGATATGAGTATTACCCAATTATGTTAGCATGGGGACGCGGCTGTGAACCGCTGTGAGACTAAAAGTAAAGTGGAAGAGTGGGCGCCACGAAAGGCTCAGCAGAACAGTAACAGATTATCGAAGGGCAGCAACACTGAGTAATGTTACTGCCAGATTACTTACCAAAACCAGCCATGTAAAAGTGATTGGCCTGATTCTGATCGGTACTCTTGTAACACTAGTAGCCGATTACAGTATCTAGCCCATGATCGCGTAACCACCGTCGACAGTGACAACCTGCCCCTGAATCATATTGGACAAGTTGCTGCACAGAAAAAGGGTCACATCTGCCACGTCGTCGGGGGTTATCAACCTCCCCAGCGGAGTTCGCAACAAGGCATTTTCCAGAATCATTTCTCGGTTTGGAAATTTCTTCAAAGCATCGGTATCAACCGCTCCGGCACTGACAGTATTTACGCGAATGCCTTTAGGACCCAGTTCCACGGCCAGATGGCGAACCAAGGATTCCAACGCCGCTTTGGAAGCACCAACCGTCGTATAATTTTCGATGGCCCTGACAGAACCAAGGCTTGACACCGCGATTACCCGCCCCCCCTCCTTCATCAACGGAAGGGAGTGCTGCACCAGGCTTAGCAACGCTCTGGCATTGATGTCCATTGCCCAATTCCAATGACGTTCGGTAAGTTCCAGAACCGGCTTCAGCACTCCAGAAGCAGCATTGGAAATCAGCACATCAAGACTGCCGAATTCTTCAGAAATCAGATCAAACATCGATGCCAAATCAGCTTCTTTGGCAACGTTTGCCTTCACCAGTAGGCAACGTTGGCCCCGTTTTTCAATCTCAGATGCCGTACTCTGGGCATCCTGTTTATGCCTGACATAGTTGACCACAATATCCATTCCATGTTCAGCCAGACGAATGGCAATTGCTTTGCCGATTCCCCTGGATCCTCCGGTAACAAGTGCCACCCGTCCGGTCATATTGAACATATCATCAACCTCATAGTAAAAAATTATCAGTGTATTCCTACACCTCGACTCATCCCCCCTACTGCACGACGAAAAGAGCTTACCATAAAACGAAAGGGGTTAAACGGTACCGGATTCAACAACGATGGTGCAACAAATCTCGACCCGAAAAATTTCTCCGGCGAAAGATGGGGGAAGCAGCAGTTATCAATTCTGCTGCCGGGAAAATCACGTCTATCTGCGGCAAGCCATACCGGGCACTGTTTGTGTTCCAACTGAAGTGCCGCCAGTAAAGCGGTATCAACTGCCACCGGATCTTTGCCTGCACAGAAACATCCCCATTTGAGTAATTCTCCATTTACCGGTCCCTGCTTGTGCATAATGTCAATCCCGTCGACGATACTCACACTCTCAGGAACAATTGATGTTAAATCGAGCATCAGATCGGCAAATTTGAGATGGGATGAGCCGTTTCTCATATGGCACATCGCCTTTTGCATTCCACAAACAATGCCGTAAAAATTTTTGACCGCAATCGTCATGTACATCTGACTATGGGCCTTAATCCTGGGAAGATTGACGAGCAGGTCGCAGGCCAGCACCTGTTCACTAATACCCACCTTCACATCATGGGAAAGATAGTGTTCCCGGGGATTTTTAAACTCTATTATCTCAACTGGCAGTGCTTTGATCGCATCGGCTATTCCCTGCTTGTTTAAAACCTGTTCGCCACTTCCAAAAGCAGGAGAATCTCCGATCAACACCCGGGCTCCCTTATCCACAAACCACTCAGCTATGGCCTTAACAAACCGCGCATCTGTGCAGGCTAATGGTTTCGCCCTGCCACTGATCAGGTTCGGTTTCAACAGCACCACTCTGCCACTGAAACTTCCTGACAGTCCAAGATATTCTGAACTCTTATCACACAAGGTCTTCAGAACGTCGTGGTCATAGGAGCTACGGTTAAACAACAGTGGAATTTGATCTTCCATAATACGTCAGCAAGACGGACTGAATAAGCGGAAAACTGCTGCGAGACATCGGGCTAGAGAGTATAACCTCGATCTTTCGCAAACCATTTTATAGCTAGTAGTTGAATGTATTATCGAACAAAGGAAATGATACGTGTTCTGATCACATCATCATTTTGCTCGATATGAGTTACAATATCTTCTATAACATCTGTCTCCATATCTATGATATTGTATCCGATCGTCCCGTTTGACTCGTTTATATATGAGTCGATATTAATATTGTGATCCCCAAGCACATTGGTGATAAAAGCAATCATACCGGGAACATCCCGATTGATGACAATAAGTCTGGTTTTCACTGCATCGGAGGGAATCATCTCTACATTTGGAAAATTGACACTATTGGTGATATTGCCATAGAGGAGATAATTAGAGATTTCCCGAACGGCCATCATTGCACAATTTTCCTCAGACTCTGAAGTTGATGCTCCCAGGTGCGGAGTCAACAGAATTTTTTCATGCCCAAGTAAGTTCTCTGTTGGAAAATCCGCGATATAGCCACTCAACCGGCCCTCGTCGAGTGCTTGGATAACAGCCTCCTCATCGACAATCGGCCCCCGGGCATAATTGACCAGCAAAGCACCTTTTTTCACCCTGGAAAGAAATTCAGCATTTACAAAATGTCTGTTTTTGTCGATCAACGGTACATGTAGACTGATAATATCAGCCTCACCAATCGCCTCGTCAAGGGAGTGCAGGACTTGAACCTCGGGCAGCAGCATATGAATATTGATAAGCATCGGTTTTGGATCAAATCCCTTTACCTTCATAAAGCGGTGTATCCCACCGTTGGCAAGCCGAACCCCTATTTGCCCCAACCCGATTACGGCAAGCGTTTTTCCGGCAATTTCCATACCCCGAAAAGCTGATTTACGCTTTTCAACTTCGCTGTCAACCTCTTTACCATCAAGGTCCTGGAGTGATTCGCAGAACAAGATCCCTTTATAAATATTGCGCTGCCACACACCAATCATTGGAAAAACCAGATCAACAACGGCATTGGCGTTTGCCCCTGGAGTATTGAAGATGCAGATCCCCTTGGAGGTGGCTTTGTCCACCGTGATAGTGTTCACCCCGGCACCAGCCCGTGAAACTGCTAATAACGACGGATAATCGTCGGTATCAACCCGTGAACTGCGAACCAGAATCCCCTGGGGATCGGCTTCAGTTTCTGAAATAGAAAATTGTTTTCCCAGAAGGTTCAGACCTTCCTGGGCAATCGCATTTTTCTTCTGTAAACGATAGGCGGCCACAATACTCTCCCTCAAAAGGCTATGAAATGAAAGATAATTTCAGTTTTAAACTATTTGGGCCTACTATATACAACATGTTGATCAGGTCAATCTGTGATTGAGAGAATTTTCACAATATTAAAGCGGTGTACGCGGTCCTCTCTCTCGGAGCAAAAACATACAAGCACGTTTTCAGTTGAACATTGATAACCAAGCTGGCCCATCGCCCGGTTTGAAAAATAGTGAAAAATGGATCTCTTGAGAAATGTTTTGCGGCTCTGCCCGGTAAAAACACCGGGAAGTTCTTCAGGCAGCTCCTCATAAAGTCTTTTTTTCAACTCATCTATTGTGGGTTGCTGGTAACACAGCTGTTCCGGCAGGAATCGATGACCGCAGCGCAACCAATCAAAACAGATAAGCTCTCTAATCAGCTGAAAATCATCCCGTTCTTCGCTTTTTTCCAATAGGAGGCGGCACAAGGTCTGCTGGGTGGCGGCCTTCCAGAAATAGCCCTGATCGAAAAAAAATAGAGACATTTCGCTAAAAAACGCTGCCATATCTTCGCTTCTAGTGACTAAATAGTGCCAGAGGGATACAAAATATCGATTATTAAAACAAATCTCGATACATTCACCAAGCCAGTAAAATTCCTTCAGGCGCTGCTGATTCATCCATTGATTGGCAAAGACGCTGTACGGCGGCTTCGAGCTGGCTTTGAAACCAAATTTTTGCGCCTGCTCGTTAATGGCAGTGCCCGGCAGCAATTTTAGCAAGCCCATCTGGATATAATGCGGTTCCATTTTGAACACATCGTTTATTGAACGACAAAAAGAATCACTGGTTTCTTCCGGCAGACCAAGAATAAGATCAACGTGCAGATGGATATTTTCCATGCTCCGCAAGCGTCTAATAACCTCGGCTGCTGGGATCGGATCAATCGGCCGCTGTATTGCTTTGAGTGTTTCAGGGTTGGTCGATTGAATGCCTATTTCGAACTGAAAGAGACCTGGTTTCACCGTGTCCAGAAAGTCGAGAAGCTCGACCGGAAAACGATCCGGAGCGATCTCGAAATGAAACAGCGTCTCGCCACCCACTTCTTTTATAAACTGCCAGATCTGCAATGCCCTTTGCGGGTTATCGTTAAAGGTACGATCGACAAATCGAACCGTTTTTGGCTTATGGCTCAGGATGTCTTCTAGTTCGTCAAAAACCTGAACCAGTGATTTATGAAAGATACCCTTTTCAGCAGAGGAGAGGCAGTAGGTACAGAAAAACGGGCATCCCCGCGAAGATTCATAGTACACATAACGGTTCTGCAAATGATCATCGAAATCATCGGAGCGGTAGGGATAACCAAGTGCTCTTACCGATGAACTCAGAAAAGATGACTGGTAGCGTTTTCTCAGAGCTTCATTTTTCAGATCATTAAAAAAATCCTCGGACGCAGCCTCTATGTCTCCGGCAAAGACAGTGACGCGTCCCCTGTAAGCGAATTTTGCCCCGACAACATCGGCCTGGGGACCTCCGATAACGATCGAGCACGTATCGTTGATGGTCAGCAGATCATCAATCAGATATTCGATCAGCTCGCTGTTCCAAATCAAAGCAGAAAAGAAGACATATTCCGCAGGAGGTTCAGTAAGCCGCTGTATCAGGGTAAAATAGGGATCGTTTATGGTGTATTGGCAGATCTCGGTTTCAACACCGGCCAGTTTTTTTTCCAGCTCATTGCGCAGGTAAAAAAGGGCCAGGCACGAATGGGTATAGCGGGCATTTATGCCAACAAGTTTAATCCTCAAGATTCCGCCTCTTCACATCATAGGTTTAGACAATAGCTGACAATCAACTTTTTATATAATATGAATACTGTTTCAAATATGTTCAAACAAAATCATATATACTTCATATAACAAAGACATAATTAGAAAGTTCTAGCTACTTGAGAAGAAGACAAGTTGGAGATCTTTACCCACCACAAAAAACGTGCCGCTCGAGATAATCAGGAAGAAGGTTAATTTACGAGACGTACTTTCTAGTGGAGGCTTACCTTTGGTTCTTATTGGACTAGATCGACCAGTAGTACCAGGTATCAAAGTATCAATCAAAACCAACCACATATTGATCACATGGAGAATGCAATGAAGTTCTTGCTGCGAGACGATCCAGAAATGGCAAAACTGGTTAAACAGGAAGAAGTAAGAATCGATAGCACACTCAACTTAATTGCTGCTGAAAACCATTCCCCCAGATCGATTATGGAGATAATGGGTTCAATCTTCAACACCAAAACAATTGAAGGATACCCTGGAAATAGACACCACGCTGGATGCAAGCATGTTGATACCGTCGAGAATCTTGCAATCGAGAGAGCAAAAGCTGTTTTTGGAGCTGAATTTGTAAATGTTCAACCCCATAGTGGTACCTCGGCTAACCTGGCAGTTTACTTCAGTGTGCTCGATGTTGGTGATCGCATATTATCCATGAGTTTGCCACACGGCGGTCATCTCTCCCATGGACATAGGGCTTCCGCAACGAGTAGATGCTTCAATTTTAAACACTACGCTCTAGATCCTTCTACCGAACGTATTGATTACGAAATGGTAAGGAAAATGGCATTGAGATTTCAACCCAAAATGATTGTAACTGGGGCGAGTTCCTATCCAAGGCTTATTGACTACAAAAAGATGTCTGAGATAGCCAAAGAGATATCCGCATACCTACTTGCAGATATCGCGCATCTGGCAGGACTTGTTGCAGGTAAAGCAATTCCTAGTCCAGTTCCACATTGCGATTTTGTCACCTTTACGTGCTACAAAACCCTCATGGGCGGACGAGGTGGAATGATTCTCGCAAAAGAAGAGTTCGCGAAGAAGATAAATAAAAGCGTTTTCCCAGGAACCCAAGGGACAAGCGCGGTAAATCTTATTGCTGCTAAAGCTGTTATCATGAAACTCGCTTCAGATCCCAAGTTTATTGAAATCCAGAAGCAAACACTAGAAAACGCAGCATATATGGCTAGCTGCTTGGTGGAAAAAGGGTACAGGGTAGTTACAGGCGGAACAGACAACCATCAAGTAGTTGTAGACCTTAGCAATAAAGGAATAACCGGAGCCCAGGCGGAACAGTGCTTAGAGGATTGCGGTATTGTTCTTAACCGTAATGTTGTACCAGCGGATGCAAAACAACCAGGTAAAACGAGTGGTATACGTATTGGTACAGGTGCACTTAGCGCACGGTATATGGGTAAAGAACAGATGTCAACGATTGTTGAATGGATGAACCAGCTCATCAACAATCCAGAAAATCCTGAAATTCAGGATGCAGTCAAAGCAGGAGTAAACGATTTGTGTACACGCTTTCCAGTTTACGCCAATGGCCATGACATTTTTTAGTTTATTTCAGTAGAAATCATCATTCTAGTCCCAGGAGATTCAAGGTCGCCCATAGAGAGATCCAGGTCGCTCTAATAAATTGATTTACTCAAATAAATTCCAAGGTGCTGTAAGCCTGATTGATGGAGCCTGGCCCTCAGACAACCGTTAGATAACCCATATGCGGAGCGTCAGAACCAGCCCAAAGGTCGTTGTGTTGGTAGCCCTTCCATTCACTACCTGGTAGACTCACATCTTGTAGCTGCCATAGATCTTGGCAAGCTCTCTTCTTAAACTGAAAAACTAAGAATAAGATTCTTCCTGTTAATCTTCAATTTCTGCGGAATCTAAAAGTTTACGACACGATTT
>JAQYVS010000197.1 GCA_030145365.1 Desulfofustis sp.
GTCTGATGATAGCAGATTGATTCGTTAACAAAAATACTACGGGTATGTCTGGAACATCTTCGCCACCACGCACACACCCCCGCCTTTATCAGAAAAAGCTACCCCGGGCCCCCTTGCCGAGATTAAATATAGATCGGAGCAACGTTAGACGATAATCTACTATTTTTGATTCTATAAAAGTTAGCAGCAATTACTGATATGCTACTGATCAAACAAAAAAGCGGCTAAGCCTAAATGGCCTAACCGCTTGATTTTATTGGTACGCCCGACAGGATTCGAACCTGTGACCTACGGATTAGAAGTCCGTTGCTCTATCCAGCTGAGCTACGGGCGCGTATTGGTGTATTACTGATTTTTGAAAGAGCCGTATAATAATAGAACTCGGTTAAAAATCAACCCTGTTTCTTATTCTTCCTCGCCATCGACTACTCGTTTCCAAATTGGGCCGTTAGCCGTGTCAAGCACAGCAATTCCCCGATCGGCAAGCTCAATTCTTGCCGAGTCGGCTGTATTCCAGTCTTTTTCCACTCTTGCTTTTTCTCGCAATTGAATCAGCGCGTCTATCCCGGGCTCAAGCGGGCAGCCCTTAAGTTTGAATATTTTCAGCACTTGGTTGAGATTGTCGAGCTTTTCCAGAATGTATTCTTTCTGGTCTCGATCCAGGTGATTGACCTGAAGAATCGGGTTGGTTTTCTTGATAAAGTTGTAAATTGCCGCCATGGCAAGTGACACATTAAGGTCATCGTCCATCGCTGTCTTAAACTGTTCCTCCATTGCGGAAACATAGGCGGTAACCTCAGGGTGAGGACGTCCCGGAGGCAAACAAAGAAGTTTAGAGGTAAACTCATCAAGTCTTCTCAAAGCGGTACGGACATTTTCCAGACGTTTGATAGAAAAATTGATCGGTTTACGATATTGCACAGACATCAACAGGAAACGGATTTCACGGCCAGTGAAACCTTTGGCAAGTAAGTCCTTGAGGGTTACCACGTTGTTGTTCTCGCTGGACATTTTCTTGCCATCCACGAGCAGGAGCTCTGAGTGCATCCAATATTTTGCCAATTGCTTTCCGGTCAGTGCTTCGGAAATGGCAATCTCGTTTTCATGGTGAGGAAACATCAAGTCGCGGCTGGAGGTGTGGATATCTATGGTTTCCCCCAAATAGCCGGTGGACATAACCGAACATTCAATATGCCAGCTCGGGCGGACATTCCCCCAATCCGTCTCAAAAAATATACCCTTTTTCAACTCAGACAGAGTTGATCGTTTCAATAAGGTGAAATCTCTGGGGTTGTCTTTTTCATAATTGTCCAAATCGACAGTTTTACCCAGCTGGATTTTTGAAAGATCAATACCTGAAAGCCTGCCATATTTAGGAAATTTAGAAATATCGAAATAGATGGAGCCATGCTTTTCATAGGCATATCCCTTATGAAGCAGTTTATGGCTGATTTCGATCATATCCTGAACATGCTCAGACGCCTTGGGATAGCCAGTTGCTTTTCTGACACCAAGTGTGGCGATATCCGAGAGAAAGGAATTGATATACTGTTCGGTAAACGGCTGGAGTTCCATGCCGGCCTTTTCCGCCCCGGCAATGGTATTGTCATCAAGGTCGGTAAAATTCATATAAGAAGAGACCTTGAGACCCCGGGCTTCCAGATATCGGACTATCAAATCAGCAACGACAAAACGGCGGCACATAGAGAGATTGGCCGGTTCATATGCCGTCGGACCACAGGAATAAAAGGTGACTTCCCCATCTTTCAGCGGTTGGAAGACCTCCTTTTTCTTGGTCATCGTATTATAAAAACGGATTCTTGACTTTTTCTCACCGGATTCCGTTTTTTCAGGAGTGAACAGCGGAGTACTCAGGTAGCGTTCACCACCGTCGGGCAAGATGGCAACAACCAGTCCTTCATCAAGGCCTTTGGCGCACTCAAGTGCCCCATACATCGCTGCTCCGCTACTCATACCAACCAGCATGCCTTCTTCCCTGGCAAGCTGTCGAGCCGTTTCGAAGGCTTTATCGTCATCGATATTGATAATCCGGCTGGGCACCGATTTATCAAAAATCCCCGGCTTATAGGACTCTTTCATGTTTTTAAGTCCTTGCAGCTTATGGCCGAGATGCGGCTCTACTGCAATAATTTCAACATGCGGCTGAAATTCTTTGAACCAGCTGCACAACCCCATAACGGTCCCGGAAGTTCCCAGCGTTGCCACCAGATGGGTCACCTTGCCTTCGGTTTGTTTCCAAATTTCAGGCCCTGTTTTATTGTAGTGGGCCTGCCAATTGGCTTCGTTGTTGAACTGATCGGTGAGAAAATAGCGGTCTGGGTATTCGCGGGCCAAAGAATAGGCTTTTTCTATGGCGCCATCGGTGGCCCGAGCAGCAGGGGTAAGTAAGATTTCAGCTCCATAGGCCTGCATTATTTTTCTTCGTTCCACTGAAGCAGATTCAGGCATAACCAGCATGCAGCGATAGCCCTTGGCTGCACAAACCATGGCTAGGCCGATGCCGGTATTGCCACTGGTTGCTTCAAGAACGATTTTATCCTTTTTTAGGCTGCCGGACTGTTCTCCAGCCTCAATCATTGACAGCGATATTCGTTCTTTAACCGAGCCCCCTGGATTGCGAGATTCAAGTTTCCCAACCACGGTAACTTGTTTATTGCTATTCAGTCGGTTAATGGCGATGAGCGGCGTATCGCCTATGGACTCTAGAATGTTCTTATAAATCATTACCGTTTGTGACTTATTGTAATGCTTGTTAACTGCTAAAACGGTGTGGGGCTTAATCCCCTACCATGCAAAGGCAGACATTACCTCGTTTTTCAAGACGGTCAAGCTGCTTTTCAACCAGGAGAGTGGCTACCATAACATTTACGACCTTTTACAGGCATGGGAGAGATACCAGAGGCGGGTCATTGACTCCTTAATGTCTTCATCGTCAATAAACTCGAGTTGTTTCTTGAATTGCTCAATCTCTTCAGCAGAAGGCGGAACAAAATGAACCTGCTGTCCGGCTGGCTTCGCTTTGATCTTTTTAGTTTGTTTGACGGTAAAGCGAATATCAGAAAAGTAGGAGATAGCAAGATAGCTGTTTAAGGTCTCGAGCAGCATGATCTTTTTAAACTGAAGCTGCTGCACCCAGGCTGAATTTTCCACCTCAAGCCAGAGAATATCCTTGACCACCTTAAGTGGCCGGGAATAAGCAGCTGTCTCTTCATCGACAAGATTCTTCCACTCTGGAAAAATCCGATGCTGATCAAATTTCTGTTCCCACTCCCTGTCTCGGATAAGACCGGCAAAAGTGGTGGATAAAGCTGACGAGTCAAAGTGTGATGAACGTTTTCTAGACATAATGTAACAATCCGGTCCCGTAATGTGATTATCACCGTTTTAAACCGTCGTAACGGAGTTGGCAAGTTCTGAAAACAAACAAGGCCCGCATGTCGCCGGGACATACGAGCCTTATTGCCGGAAGTACTACTCGGCAGAAGCGATGACGAGCCAAAGAGGCTCGCACATGATCAAGGTTAATAAACAGTCAAATACTTTTCAAGCTCCCACTCGGATATAGAACAGCGGTACTCATCCCATTCAGCCTGTTTCGCCTCGATATATTTTTCGTAAATGTGACTTCCCAGGGTCTCTTTGGACAGTGGGTTGGCTTTGAACTCTTCAAGAGCTTCTTCCAGGCTGCCGGGTAGAACAGTGATTCCTTCATCTGCCATCTGAAGACCGGACATCTCGAAAATATCTTTATTTACCGGATCGGGTACTGGCAGGTCATTCCTGATACCGTCCAGTCCGGCATTCAGCATCATTGCCAAAGCCAGATAGGGATTGGTGCTTGGATCCGGGCAACGCACCTCGGTGCGAGTGGACATGCCACGGGCTGCCGGAATTCGTACCAGTGCAGAGCGATTTGAAGCCGACCAGGCAGCATAGACAGGAGCTTCATAACCCGGAACCAGACGTTTGTAAGAGTTAACCAGCGGATTAGTCACAGCCACGAAACTGCGGGCGTTTTTCAAAATACCGGCAATGTATTTATAGGCGATAGCTGAGAGCTGGAGGTCTGCTGATTCATCGAAAAATGCGTTGGTACCATCAAGATTAAACAGTGACTGGTTGGTATGCATACCGGAACCGTTGATACCGAAAATCGGCTTCGGCATAAAGGTTGCGTGCAGACCGTATTTGGCAGCAATTGATTTAACCACCCACTTGAAGGTAATAGTGTTGTCAGCGCAGGTCAGAGCATCAGCGTATTTAAAGTTAATCTCATGCTGTCCTTCGGCAACC
>JAQYVS010000199.1 GCA_030145365.1 Desulfofustis sp.
AGTTATGCCAACAGGCAGATGGCCTCACATGAGTTCCTGAGAAATCCTGGAGATGACCAGTGTTTGTCCTGTCACTACGGCAATCACGTTGGATTTGATTATTATGGCCGATATGAACACGACCTAAACGAGGAATACAGAACTCCATACAAGACGGGCTCCTCTGTTCAACAGCCTTATGGAGTCGAATACCATCAACTTGAACCGGATATTCATCAGCAGGCTGGAATGCTCTGTATTGATTGTCATGGTCGTGACAACGTAATGGGCACTGTCGATTCTCCGGAATGTAGTGACTGCCATGAATCAACAAGACTTAATAGTTTAACCTCACCTTTGATATCAAAAAAGAATGAGCAATTCATTTTTCGATCATCGGCAACCGGAAAGTCACTGACCATTCCAGTCATGTCACACCCTGCTCATGAGCGCTACAAAGAAAAGGTGAACTGTCAGGGCTGCCATGCCCAATGGACATTCAATGATGACCCAACCCACTTGCTCCGGATCGATCACGATGATTTTTATGATTTTTACAAATTGAGCCTGGATGGTAGTTCCGAAGTATTGCAAATAATCTTCAGCCATATTGACGATGATGGGGAATTACTTGAACCGGTGATGACTGACAAATTCACTTCACTTGGAGAACAGGGAATTTGGTTCAGGGGATTCGGTGAACGACGCTGGGAACAAGTTCTTCTCAGTAAGGATAAAGACGATACCATCACTCCGGTTCGGCCAATTTTAAATCTCAGATTATCCTGGGTCGACGATGAAGATGAGACTCATTTTGACAATGTTGAACCTGTACCGGATATTCAAACCACCCTACCCTATGCGCCTCATACCATCGGTTCGGCAGGACTTCTCTATGAAGAACGACTGAGGCCTTACTTGATAAAGCAGATCGACGTATCTGATTAATTCTGAGGAAGATCACTTACCGTTGGTTGCGAAGAGCTTTTTCCGCGTGGCGAACGTTACTAATCAGCTTTTCAATCAATTGAGGATTCTTCTTACCCGGTTCATCCTCAACACCTGAGTTAATATCAATTCCGTAAGGAGCGACTTTTCTCACGGCCTCTTCAACGTTTTCCAGGTTTAAGCCGCCCGCCAGAATGAGTGGCTTTTTCAGTGAAAGCCCATGAACCAGATTCCAGTCAAAGATTTCACCGGTCCCGCCATCAGCTCCTTGAATAAAAGTGTCAAGCAAAACACAGTCAATTGCCTGATCATAGCCGCTGATATGTGTCGGGATTCTTTCTGATCCAATGCGAAAAACTTTACAGATCGTTAAACTTCTGTTCCAGGATTTCAATTCATCGCAATACCCGATACTTTCGTTGCCGTGCAGCTGAACCTGGGTCAAGCCCGCACGGGTCACAATTTCTTGAACTGCATCCATAGAGGAATTAACGAACACGCCAACTCTGGTGATAAAAGGGGGAAGCGTTTTAATGATTGCACGGGCAGAGTCTGGTGCTATATAACGTGGAGTTTTCTTGACGAAAATAAACCCCAGAGCATCAACACCAAGATGAACGGCCGCCTGTGCATCTGCTGGGCGGGTAATCCCGCACACTTTGATTCGGATTCTATCCATGGCTGACTGGTATTATACCCGTAACTGGCTGAGCAAGGGACTCTCACTTCCTGCCCGCATCAGACTTTCACCGATCAGAGCGGCCGTAATCCCACCATCCATCAGGGCCTGAAGATCATCTTCTGAACGTAAACCTGACTCGGAGACGACTGCAATCGTTTTAGGAATCTGCTTTTTCAAGCGAAATGTCGTATTGAGATCTACACTGAAATCATTAAGATTGCGGTTATTGATACCGATTATAACAGGCTCTGCGGCCAGTGCTTTTTCCAGCTCATCCTCATCGTGGACTTCAACAAGGCTGTCCATTCCTGCTTCCGCTGCAATATCTTTGAATTCTTTGATTTGGACTTGATCCAGAATAGCGGCAATTAATAAGATAGCATCGGCGCCATGAATTCTTGCTTCTTCGATCTGGATGGGGTCAATAATAAAATCTTTTCGTAACACCGGAAGAGCAACAGCTTCACGGACCTGCATCAGATAGAGCAAACTACCACTAAAAAAATCCACATCGGTTAAAACAGAAATGGCCTGAGCCCCGTTTTTTGCATAATTGAGGGCAATGGCTACCGGATCGAAATCTTTACAAATGATCCCCTTTGATGGCGATGCTTTTTTGGCCTCGGCAATAATAGAAACCCCGTCGTACTCCAGCAATGCGCGAGTAAAACCTCGAGGTGGATCTATCTGTTTTTCCATGAATTGTTCAGGCAGGAATACGCCTTTTGTTCGCAACGCCGTGACTTCTTCACGTTTGCGGGCAACGATGGTATCTAAAATCATCTTTTCTTCAATCCGATACTAGTTATTTCTGTGTTGAAAATGCTACTAGGTCCTGGAGCTTATTCATGGCCTTACCCGATTCAATGAGCTTCCGGGCAACAGAAACACCTTCTGTGAGATCATCGACCAGCCCCGAAGCCAGCAGTGCCCCACTGCTGTTTAATAACACCATATCAAGCCTTGGCCCAGGCTCGCCTCCCAGTACTGTTTTTACGAGAATAGCCGCCTGTTCAGCGGTATCACCACCTTTGATCTGATCCAGGCTTGCACGCTCAAAACCAAGTTCCTCTGGAGTAATACAATAGGTAGAGACCACTCCGTCTTTTCCTTCTGCGATGTGCGTTGTACCGGTTATCGTCATCTCATCAAGATTTCCCTCTCCCCAGACAACCAACGTCCGCTTCATTCCCAATCGAACAAGAACTTGTGCCAGCGTCTCCGTCAAGTCTTTTGAAAAAACACCGGTAAGCTGTACGTTGGCTCGGGCCGGATTGGTCATTGGCCCAAGAATATTAAATATGGTTCGAACACCGATCTCTTTTCGTGGACCGATGGCATGTTTCATTGCACCGTGAAGCATCGGTGCAAAGAGGAAACCAATGCCTACCTTTTTGACACACTCAGAAACCCGCTCGGCAGACATGGACAGATCAATGCCCAATGCCTCCAGAACGTCAGCACTGCCGCAGCTGGAAGATACTGCCCTGTTTCCGTGTTTTGCTACAGGAATCCCTGCAGCTGCGACAACAAAAGCGGTGGTTGTGGAAACGTTGAAAGTGCCGGAACCATCCCCGCCTGTTCCGACAATATCCATCAAAACCTCGCCGGATGCGATATCAACCCCACTGTCGATAAAGGTCGCTTTCTTCCGCATAACCCTTACCGCCCCAACAATTTCATCTATTGTCTCACCCTTCATGCGCAGTGCAGTGATAAAAGAACTCACCTGAGCAGGCGTTGCCCTTCCTTCCATGATCTGGTTCATCACATCCTGCATTTGCTGTTCATTGAGATCGTTTCTATCGATAACCCGTTGTATAGCTTCACGAATGTCCATTGTATTCCTCGATTTTCCTCTTCTCATCACCTGATAAAGACCGACGGTTATTCCAACATTTCCGGATATGCCGGATCCATGAAATTTCTCAACAATTGTTTGCCATCTGGGGTCATGATCGACTCCGGATGGAACTGCACGCCTTCAACCGAATAAGTTACATGACGCAAGCCCATCAACTCCTTTTTGTCAGTACGTGCGGTAATTGTTAGCCCCGACGGTAAATTATTATCTTCAACCACCAGTGAATGATAACGCATGCCCTCAAACGGATTTGGAAGATTTGAAAAAACACCTTTGCCGTCATGATATATTGAACTCGTTTTACCATGCATAATTCGTCCGGCTCTAACCACATCTCCGCCGAAGGCTTCACCTATGGATTGATGCCCAAGACAAATACCGAGAATCGGAATTTGTCCCGCAAAATGCTCGATAACTGAAACAGAAATTCCAGCCTCTTTGGGTGTGCACGGACCTGGCGATACCAGTATTCGCCTGGGATTGAGCTGCTCAAGCTGCCCCACACTTATCTTGTCATTGCGAAATACTTTGATTTCTTCAGGTATGTGATCTTCTCTGAAATTATCAGCAATGGTCTGGACAATATTATACGTAAAAGAATCGTAGTTATCGATAATAACGATCATCGTCTAAAACCTCTTGTCTGCAAGTTCAACTGCCCTGCGTAGTCCCATGGATTTGCTTACCGTTTCCTCATACTCCTTCTGTGGATCAGAGTCGGCAACAATTCCAGCCCCAGCCTGAATCCAGACATCGTTTCCCTGCATGATGATGGTCCTGATCGTAATACAGAAGTCCATGTTGCCGGAAAACCCAAAGTACCCGACTGAGCCCGCATAGGGGCCGCGCCGTCCTGGCTCAAGTTCTTCAATTATTTCCATGGCTCTGATTTTCGGGGCACCGCTCACGGTACCGGCAGGAAAACAGGCAGAAATGACGTCAAACATATCTTTGTTCGTATCGATTGTGCCGTGAACTCCTGAAACGATGTGCATAACATGGCTGTATCGCTCAATTACCAGCAGATCTTTTACTTCGACACTGCCTCCTTTGGCAATCCTGCCAACATCGTTTCTACCAAGATCGACCAGCATCAGATGTTCGGCCCTTTCTTTGGGATCAGCCAGCAATTCCTTTTCAAGTGCCTGGTCCTCCTCTGCGTTTTTTCCTCGCGGCCTGGTACCGGCAATCGGTCTCAACTCGACCTTGTCGCCTTCTTTTCTGACCAGTATTTCAGGTGATGAACCGATTTGAATCAGATCACCAAATTTTAGATAAAAAAGGTATGGACTCGGGTTAATATGTCGCAGAGCACGGTACAACGAATGTGGTGGTAATATGGTTTTGGTATGAAATCTCTGGGAAAGTACCACCTGGAAAATATCACCTGCAAGAATATATTCTCGGGCACGTTCAACCATGCGGTGATAGTCTGCAGGTTCCATGTTTGAGTCGAACGTATGGTCGGTTGATCCTCCGCTGCCTTTTTTAGTGAAAAAAGCAGGCGGCACAGGCTGGGTAACTAGTGCAGTAACCTCTTTTATTGCCGATTTTCCTTCATTGAATTGCTTTTCAAGTTCATCACTTTTGTTATTGGTGTCGATCCACTGAACGATCGTAACCGTCTGTTCTAAGCTGTCATGGATCAGAACCGTCCCTGGAATCATGAAAGCGGAATCAGGAACTTCGAGCGTTTGATGGGTATCGGGCAGCTCTTCCATGAATCTGACCATATCATAGCCTAAAAAGCCCACCGCACCGCCGCAGAATCTTGGTAAATGAGGATCTTCAAAGGCATTCATGTCATCGATCAAAGTCTTCAGAAGTACCAGAGGATCTTGATCAAAATGCTCTTGAGAATCCCCGTTGCTATCAAATGAAGTGATCGTAACCGCCTTGCCTCTCGATTCAAAGGTAAGCAGTGGATCAAAACCAATAAATGAATAACGTCCCCATTTTTCACCCCCTTCCATGCTCTCAAACAAAAAAACGTGTTCGCGGTCTGAATTGATTTTAGAAAACAGGGTGAGCGGGGTATCTAGATCGGAAATAAGCTTGGTGGAGATGGGTATCAGTCTAGCTTTCCGGGAGCGTTCACAAAATTTTTCAAATTCAGTTTTATCGGGATGCATAACCATCGGATTGCCATTTATCTGAAACGAAGGGAGATAGTATAAGATTAAAGAACTTAACACAAAAAAAGCCGCCGAACCAAAAAGATTCGACGGCTTTTAATCAACGACGAAAAAACACGCCGGTTTAACTGATAACTATGATCAGATCAAGCCTCCAGGTTATTGACGCGTTTGGTCAACCTGGAAATTTTTCTTGAAGCATTTTTCTTGTGGATGGTGCCCTTAGATGCCGTTTTGGCAATCACCGGAACAGTCTCGGCAAGAGCATTTTTAGCATCATCAACACTGCCCGTTTCAATTGCCTGATTAAGACTTTTTATTGCCGTTTTCATTTTGGAACGGTTGACCCGGTTTCTCATGCGTCGTTCCTGGGCCTGCCTATTTCTCTTTTCAGCTGATTTATGATTTGCCACGAACTACTTCCTCCTATTTCAATCTGTAACTGGTATTTTCATCACTATGTCTACCAGTATAGTCATTGAACTTAGATTTTTATATTGGTAAATAAAAGACGCGTATTATTACTGTAGTACGCGATTTGTGTCAATATAAATAATTATCTTTTCCTTTAAGCCATTTATGCTAATATACCGCTATAGTTAAATGTTGACAGCTTTGGCATGGGTTTGCCTGCCAGTCGTTTTGAAATATCAAGCAGTTCCTTTTTAGTCGATCCAATTCCAGATAGATCAATCACGAGATAATCCATTCCGCATTGTTCGAGTTCTTTTCTGAATGGTAGCAGAGAAAATGGTTTGTGAGGCCGTGTATAGGTTTCCCCTCTTTTTTTCTGAACAATAAAATTTTCATTTTTAGGGCTCACTATTGACCGATTGTAAGGCAGATGGTCGGCTGCTATTCGTGAGATAAAAAGTGGCGGTGCACCATAGACAGTATATCCAATCATTACTTTTTGTTGCTTCGTTTTTCCTCGATCCCCAGACTGTTTTTCCAATTGGAGATTGTGAAAGTTCTTAAGCGATCGTTGCACACACGATTTATCTGCTTCAATGCAAAACTGGATGCCAGACAGACCCATGTCCGCAGCAAGCGTCATAGCCCTGCTGTTTAGAATGTTAAGTGTATAATCTCCAAAAATTGTAACACGTTTATCATCGAACAATTTGAGTTGGGACACATGACTAATCTGAAAAGAACGAAAGCCTGACTTGATTAAAATTGAAACTTCTCGCTGCAATTGAGCAAATGCATTTACGTGAACTACTTGAGGCAATGCCCATATAATATTGCCCGCTTTGTTACCAAAATAACGTCGTAATCGACCGGTTTCACTGAGCGATCTTTTATCGATATTAATCAAGAATCTATCGACCGGAAATTCAAATTTATGATATATCGTCTGAACGGAATCAAGACGCAGCCATAGATCGGCTGTTTTACTTATTTTTCTCTTTTTTTCAGGTTCGTTTCTCTGATGGACGGATTTCCTATTCGGTGTAATCAGTTCATAAATCCGGGAACTTTTTTTCACTAATTTTTTCTGATCACCTAAAAAGTTTCTTTTTTCCAGAAATTCACCAATGCTGTTCTGGTATTCAACACTTTTCTTTGTATTTACATCAACTCGATACACCTCAATTTTTCCTTTTGCCTGCTTCAAATTTGGCGGTAAAAGGATGCTTACCCTCTGATTTTCTTCTTTTGAATTGTCAGCAGTATCCCGGGTCACATTTACGAGTTCTTTAATGGTGAAAGCGATACGTTCTCCGTTCGTTTCGAAATGAAGACGAAGACGTTCTCCGATGCTACACCTATGTTTTGTCTGAAGAGTTGCATAGCGTTTACCCCGTATCTCTTGAATCAATTCAAGCCGGCCAAGGTAGGTGCCAATATTTCCTGAATGGTGAGCAGCTATGGCATTTTTAGGTTTAGGCGTCAAAAAATATCCGGTCGATCTCTTTCTTCCCAAGGCACTTTGAATCATCTCAGCCGCTTCGTTTCTGGCAGTTTCCAGGCTATTGCCATCTGCATCCATGACCAGACGATAGGCTCGTACCACATGATCCACATAATTAGTTGATCGCAACCGACCCTCTATTTTCAGTGCTGAGACACCGATTTTTTTAAAATCATTGACAAAATCGAGTCCTTCAAGATCATTCATTGAAAAAAGATATCCTGGCTTTTTTCGGCCCCCTCTTCCCGCTTTACCTGAGTCCTGAGAAAATTTTCTTCTACACGGTTGTAGGCAATTACCGCGTAAACCACTTTTTCCACCGAGATAGGAGGAAAACAGACAACTCCCCGAATAGGAAAAGCACATGGCACCATGAACAAAGATCTCTATTCCCACCGGGCTGTTTTTTACTACCGACTCAATCTCGGTCAGCGTCAATTCTCTGGCCAGAACCACCCTGGAACAGCCAAGCTGGGCGAGGATCTCCACACTTTGTCTGTTATGAGCCAACATCAAGGTGGAAGCATGAATGGCGAGTTTAGGAAAAAACCTATGGACAAGATCAATAACTCCCAGATCCTGAACAATAAGCGCATCAGGCTGTAATTGCTCGAGACAGGTGAGTGTCTGCAGCAACTCAGGAAGATCAGCTTCCCGAATCAAAGAGTTCACTGCAACATAGAGCGCTTTGTCACGCTGACGACAAAAGCGGATCATTGCCCCGATTTCATCAAGGCTTATATTCTTAGCAGGATTTCGGGCGTTTAGTTTTGGTGCCCCGACATAGACGGCATCTGCACCGGCTTCCATGGCAGTAAGAAAGTGTTCAACCGTACCAACCGGTGCCAATAATTCCATTATTTACCGTCGAATAGTAAGCTGAAAAAACTCATTTCAGTCGGTCCCAGAAAAAATCTATGCCTTTTTCATCGACCAGATTCAATGCCTCGGGAAAAGCCTCACATTCAGCTTCAAAAACCCGTCCGGCAATGTCCTTGATGGTGTCATCGTAACCAAGGTACACTGCTTTTTGTAAAATGATCGGCCCATTATCATACACTTCATCAGCAAAGTGCACGGTACAGCCACTCACCATACATCCCCGCTCTTTTACTGAACGATGCACGATATCCCCATAAAATCCGTCGCCACAATACATGGGGATTAATGAGGGGTGAATATTAACGACACATCGTTTCAGCTTTTCTGGCGGGGTATACAATTTCAGATAACCTGCTAAAGCGATAACGTCTATTTCAAAATCTTTAAGTATACCATTGGTGGAACCGCTATCCTGAGCAACGAAAGCAGGATAACCGTATTTTTCTGCCTTCTCCAATCCAAGAACACCGTCTACATTTGAAATGACGACCTGTATTTCTGCCTTGAGTGTTCCCGCAATGATTCGCTCATGGAAATTATCAAGTGTACGTCCGCTGCCTGAGAGCAATACCGCCAGCTTTAACATATTCACCTCCCCTGAAAATAGTCTTGGGTCTTGACGTCTACCTTTTCCAGCCATTGCGAGATGACCGTGTCATATTTCGATGTCAAATCAAATACTTTACGAGCTAGGAGAAATCTCGTTTGTAGAGTTGTATTTCCGGTTGCTTTAATTTCAGTTAGTACCGTGTCATAATCAGCCGGATCCACAATCACCGTCACATCCTGAAAGTTTTTTGCAGAAGCACGCAATAAGGTGGGCCCGCCAATATCTATGTTCTCAATCGCATCTTCTAGACTGCAATCTGGGTTGGCTATCGTTTTTTCAAATGCATACAGATTGACTGCTACCAGATCAATAGGGAGCAGGTCGTGTTTATTGCATTGCTCCCGATGTTTCTTATTGGCCCTCTGGTGCAAAATGCCGCCATGAACTTTTGGATGAAGTGTTTTTACCCGACCATCAAGCATCTCCGGAAAATCGGTGAATTCTGATACATCAACGACGGTAAGGCCGTTGTCTCGAAGTTTGGCTGCCGTCCCACCGGTGGAAAGGATTTCAATTCCCTGCTCGGCTAATGCAGAGGCAAACAGCTCAATTCCCGATTTATCGGTGAGACTTATGAGCGCCCTGGTGATTTTTCCCATATAGGTGATCTCCAATTTATATAAGTTATTCTTTTCTTATAAACTCCCGGATCTTCCTTCGATCTTTTTTCCCAGGCTTCGTATTCGGGGCAACTCCGGGAGCCCTGATCAACCGTCTCAGATCCCTCTGTTCTTCTCTAGCTTTAATGCTTTTCTCGGACTCTTCATAAAGCAATTGAGCTTCACTGGCCGGCCTGCGATACTGATTAATTCCTTTTACCGTTACCAGAAATTGTTGTTCAAGTTTATTGATCAGCAGAGCATCGCCAACAATAACAAACCGTGAAGGTTTTACTCGCGAACCGTTGAGGTGCACCTTGCCTCCCTGCACTGCCTTGGTTGCAAGTGAGCGGGTTTTAAAAAATCTGGCAGCCCACAACCATTTATCAATTCGTATTTTATCAGTATTGTCTGACATTTAAGGTGCGCGAATAGAGGCTAATTTGATTTTTCAAGATTGTTTAACACGTTACACCGAATAAGCATTGACTTCATGTAAAAAGGATAATTATGGTGTCCTACAGGAAAATTTAGTACTAGTGTTTCATCGTTGATTATGTGGTCAACGATTAGACTATTTTTAATACTAATGATCTCTTGACAATGACTATCAATCTAGCAGGTGTAAAGCATATAAAACTTCCGATCAAGGTAATGCAGAAAGACGGTGCCGTCCAGAACACGGTTGCCGATATCAGCCTGCAGACCCGGATGCCAACAGTCATGCAAGCCAATTGCATTGCCTCGTTCACGGCTATACTGAACCGGTATATCAACAAAATTTCAGTCTCAGAGTTTCCTGCTCTACTCTCCGAGGTACAAGATTTTTTTAAATCTGAGAGTGCAAGAATTGATATGAGCTTTCCCTATTTTCTTGAAAAACAAGCACCGGTGACCGCTACAAAAAGCTTGATGGAATATCAATGCATCTTCAGTGGAGATATTGGCAAAGACAATGGCTTTTTACTGACGGTAGTCGTTCCGGTTACCACCCTCTGCCCTTGTTCCAAGGAGATCAGTGAAGCGGGTGCTCACAATCAGCGGGCCGAAATAACCCTGAGTGCACGATTTAAAAAGATGATCTGGGCTGAGGACCTTATTGAACTCATTGAGCGTTCTGGATCTTGCGAACTCTTTGCTCTTCTCAAGCGGCCCGATGAAAAATACGTTACTGAAACGGCTTTTAAAAATCCGATGTTTGTTGAGGATGTAGTCAGAAAAGTTGCTGTTGGAGCATTAGACAATTCTGATATTACGTGGTTTTCGGTAAGTGTGGAGAGCTTTGAGTCAATTCATAAACATAGCGCATACGCCTATGTCGACAGCGGTGATATTCTCGAAAAAAACGGAAAACTAGCGACTGCTCATGACTGAGATGGCTTCAGCAAGTCGACCAATCCCCTCTTCAATGACTTTTTTATCTACACAGGAAAAATTAAGTCTGAACGCGGAACTCCTTACCTGTCTCGTATAAAAAGGTTCTCCGGGCACAAAAGCAACTTTTCGCTCTACGGCAAGATCAAACAACTCCATAGCACTCATATATTCTGGAAGCGTTGCCCAGAGAAACATTCCGCCTGCAGGTCTGGTACATGTGACATCATCCGGAAACATTTTCTCAATACAATCAATCATCGCTTGACATTGACTGCCATAGGCGCCCACAATGGTTTGGATATGCTGATCAATTGCATTGTTTTTAAGAAAATTCAAAATAACGTATTGAGTGAAATTACAGGTGTGCAGATCCGCCGCCTGTTTAGCAATAATCAGTTTCTCAAAAATTCTTTTCGGGGCAACCACCCAGCCCAACCGAAATCCTGGAACGACAACCTTAGAAAACGAGCCGAGCAAAATCGTCTGATCACCGATGAGGTGATAAAATGAATCAATCTGTTCTCCTTTAAAACGCAGCGCCCCATAGGGATCGTCCTCGATAAGAAGACAACCGCTGCCACTTATGATTTCGGCGATACGGGTCCGATTTTCATGGGCATAGGAAATACCTGATGGGTTCTGAAAATTGGGAACCGTATACATCATCTTTGGTTTTGAAGTAACACCGGTTCGCAAGGTTTCGATGTCCATACCTTCATCATGTACGCCCACAGGAATATATCGGGGGCGATACAGCGACAATGCCTGGATAGCTCCTAAATAGCCGGGTTCTTCAATAATAACCGGATCGCCTTCGTTAATAGTTACCTTGGCAATCAGATCCAATGCCTGCTGGCTGCCGTTGGTAATCAGAATTTGTTCCGGGTCTACCTCTATGTTCTGTTCAGATTTATATCGTTTTGCTATGAACTCCCGTAACTCGAATAAACCTTCAGAGTTACTGTACTGCAAACAATCAGTGCCATTTTCATCAAACACTCGATTGGTGGCCTCCTGTAGTTCCCTGATCGGAAAAAATTCTCGATTGGGCAAACCTCCGGCAAAGGAGATCATGCTCCGGTCCATGGTCACCTTCAATATTTCCCTGATAAACGACCTGGGAACATCCTGTATACGATCAGCAAAAAGATCATTCATGTCTGAATGCCGTGAAATTTAGGTGATTATTGTTGTTTAATTATACGTTCTTTTTCAGCTGCAGCCCGAATCATTCTAAACAGCTCTCTCTGGTGTACTTTGTTTCTGCTTCTCACATACTGATGCGCACAGCTTCTCAAATCTTTTTTATCAATATGCGGATATTTTGAGATAACCAATTCCAGCGTATCGCTCTGCCAATTCATCTCAAGCTGTTCACCATGTTGAAGACATTCTTGATATGCCTGCATTGCTTCATTGATAATAGCATCGCGGAGCCGCTCAGCCTCATGATGATACTTGTTTGCTTCAAGCTTGGATCCTCTCATCTTCGTAAGCAGATGAATGATTTCTGTAAGCGGTTCATGTTTAAGTAGTTTCGCCACGTATTTTGTCTGTCGTTTCAAGGCTCCACCCTTGAGATTGCGGCAAAGTTTGATTTCCTCAATTATATCTTCCGCTAATCCGAGTCTCTCCAGTTCTTTATCATTAAGCTTTTGAATTTCCTTTGCGGCAGCTTCTATCTGCCTATGCTGCCGTTTCACTTCTGATCTGCTTAAATTTTCCATACTGAATATACTCAATACTTCGGTATCTTATCGCTCATTATCAATTTACTTTTTTAAGTTAACGAGAGGAGCGTAATAATGTTCTGGAGGTTCAAATCCCAGTAAAATGCATAAGGTAGCCGCCACATTTGAAAGACCAGGATTGTCTATGTTCTGTAAAACAAACTCATTTTGATTGTCAAAGTCTTTTACAATGAATGGTACCGGATTTGTAGTATGGGCAACCATCGGCCTGCGTGTTCCGTCTTTTTCTTTCCACATGCAATCAGCATTACCATGATCTGAGGTTATAAGAGCGATTCCTCCAGCCTTACTTACAGCAGAAAGCAGCCGGCCTAAACAGAAATCCACCGTTTCGACGGCAATTCTGATAGCCGCCTCAATGCCCGTGTGGCCAACCATATCACCATTTGCATAATTCAGCCTGATAAATTGGTATTTCCCGGACAATACAGCCTCAACGGCCCTGTCGGTAATTTCGGCTGCCTTCATCCACGGTTTTAAATCAAAGGCAATTCTATCGGATTCTATTTCAATATATTCCTCAAGTTTATCATCGATATAACCAGACTTGTTGCCATTCCAAAAATAGGTTACATGACCAAATTTCTGAGTTTCCGATATCGCAAAAGATGTAA
>JAQYVS010000269.1 GCA_030145365.1 Desulfofustis sp.
CTCAACGGGAAAAAAGTCCGAGTCAGAGGGCAATTGGTGAAATATAACGCAAATATCATGGGCAAAAACTGGCTCCACCTCCAGGACGGTAGCGGTGATCCTATGAAAAACACCCATGACCTTGTGGTGACCACCACCGAGGAGGTGAGCGGACCCAACATTGTCACAATTGAAGGAACACTTGCCGCCGAAAAGGATTTTGGCGCCGGTTATAAATACACTATTATCGTTGAAGACAGTACGGTTCTTGAGTAATTACCACTATGAATGAACCCTTGAGAAAGATAGCTCCAGCAACGATCGGCTTTGATTTCGACGGTGTCATCGCCGACATCGGCGAAGCTTTCATCCGGCTGGCCTGCAGCGATCACGGTTATTGTTCATTGAAACTTGAAGACATCAAAAGTTTCCAGGTTGAACATTGTCTCGATATAGACGGAGAAAGCATCGAGCAAATCTTTGATGACATTCTTAATGATTCGATTAAGACAGGACTCAAGCCGATACCCGGAGCCATCGAGACACTGACCAGGATTAGCGCCATCTCAGAGGTTACCATCATAACGGCGAGACCCGAACTGCAGCCGGTACGAGAATGGCTCAAATTTTATTGTCCACCCGACACGGAACAAAATATTACACTGATTGCCACCGGTGATCATGATGACAAGGAGCGATATATACGGCAGTGCAATCTGAGCTATTTTGTCGATGACCGGCTCGGAACCTGTACCCAGCTTGCCGAGTCGGGACTATCACCGCTTGTTTATGCTCAACCTTGGAATATCAACCAGCACAATCTCCCCTCGGTTGCCGACTGGGATGAAATCAGCGGACTGATCAATTTTTCCGGACCCATGCGGTGACTCAATTGCAGTGCCCACATTGTAAAGAAGATATCAAGCCAAGAAACCCCGTGCCAACCGTTGATATCATCATCGAAATTGGTGTCTCAGTAGTTCTGATCAAACGAAAGAATCCGCCGTATGGCTGGGCTTTGCCGGGCGGATTTGTCGATTATGGAGAGGCCCTGGAACAGGCTGCAGCACGAGAAGCCCTGGAAGAAACCGGACTTGTTATAACGGACCTGCAGCAGTTTCACACCTATTCGGACCCAAGTCGGGACGCCCGCATGCACACCATCTCAACGGTATTTACCGCTCAGGCAAACGGCTTACCCGTGGCCGGAGACGATGCCGGAGAAGCCGCCCTATTCACACAGGATACGCTACCGGAACTGGCCTTTGATCACGCCTTGATTCTCGCAGATTTCTTTGAAAAAAAGGCGTACTGATTCACTGTATTAATTTCTCGTCTCAACGAAGACATCTTGAAGGGAATTACGAAAACAAGCCCGACGGACAGCACAGGCAACTATGCTCCTGTCTGACTCTTGGTAATAAACAGATGATTATCAGGATTCGCTCGACTCGTTTACAGCAGCGTATTGAGTGCCCAGAAGACAACAGCCCCCGTGCCCACGGAGGAGTAGAGCATCAGTCAGGGGATGCAGTCACTTCCATATCTTTTGGCAATAAAAGCAAATACGCCCAGCCCTGCCAACACTGAGATAATCAGGATAATAACGATTTTCATGATCTGCTACTAAGCCTTGTGCTTCTTTTGGTTTCCCTTGCGCAACCTGATCGACTCCGGAGTGATTTCGACCAGCTCGTCATCGTTAATAAATGACAGGCAATCTTCCAGGCTCATTAACGTTGGCGGCGTCAGGATGACCGCATCATCTGTGCCTGAAGCCCTGACATTGGTCAATTTTTTACCTTTAGCCGGATTGACGACAAGATCGCCTGTCCGGCAATGCTCACCGATGACCTGGCCCGGATAGAGTGGAGCACCCGGCCAAATAAAAAGACTACCACGATCCTGAAGATTGAACAAGGCGTAGGCAACGGATGTGCAGGCTTCTTTCACGACCAATACACCATTGACACGGTTGGTGATTTCACCGGCATAGCTATCATAGCCATCGAAAACATAGCTCATGGTTCCCATACCTTTGGTGTCAGTCATGAATTGTGGACGATAACCGAGCAGCCCCCTGGTCGGAATCGAAAAAACCATTCGAGTCATACCGTGGGACTGTGACATCTCTTCAAGTTGTCCCTTTAATTTCCCCAAACGCTCAATAACCGGCCCCTGAACAGTTTCATCAACATCGACGGTTAGTCGTTCATAAGGTTCAACTGTTTGGCCATTTTCTGTACGCATGATGACCTGGGGTCTGGTCACCTGTAATTCGTAACCTTCCCTGCGCATTTTCTCGATCAAAATAGACAGATGCAACTCACCTCTGCCGGACACTTTGAACCCGACGCCTTCCTGCAGAACTTCAACCCGCAGAGCAACGTCGACAAGGGTTTCCCGGTCCAGCCGAGCCTTGAGATGCCTCGAGGTTACATATTTTCCTTCCCGGCCGGCAAACGGAGAATCGTTGGGGATAAAGTCCATCGAAATGGTTGGAGGATCTATATCGATAAGCGGCAAGGGCCGTGGATCATCGGGGTCTGTGAATGTTACCCCGACGGTCACATCTTCCATTCCGGCAACTGCCACAATTTCCCCAGTGGAAGCAGTTTCGACCGCCACTTTACGATCCTGTTCAAAACGATAGATCTTGGAGATCCGTACCGGTTTAATAGAGCCGTCTCTTCTGGCCACGGCAATCGGTTGGTTGATCGACAAGGATCCGTTGACCACCTTTCCGATACCCAGTCGCCCCAGATAGGGAGAATAATCGATTGTTCCCACCTGCATCTGCAGCCCGGCCTCAGGTGATCCGATGGGCGGTGGAATCTTATCAACGATCATTTGGGAAACGATGGTCATTGAACCGCCATCTTCAACAGGATCAGTAGGATCGGCTAAAGCGTAACCTTCTTTGGCAGACGAATATACGATTGAAAAATCTAAGATTTCATCGGGTGCATCAAGTTTGACAAAAAGATCAAAAACTTGGTCTACCACCCAGTCACAGCGTGCCGCCGGCTTGTCGATCTTATTCACGACAACGATAACCGGCAGGTGGTTTTCCAGCGCTTTTTTCAGGACAAAGTAAGTCTGTGGCATCGGGCCTTCCTGAGCATCAACCAGCAGAAGTGCTCCATCCGCCATTCTCAATACACGTTCAACCTGGCCGCCGAAATCGGCATGCCCGGGCGTATCGATAATATTTATCAGGTAATCTTTATATTGGTAGGAACCGTTTTTAGCGGTAATGGTAATTCCCCGCTCCCGCTCGAGATCCATCGAATCCATCATCCGTTCGGCAACATCCTGGTTATCCCTGAACATTCCTGAATGTTTAAACAATTGGTCAATCAGGGTAGTTTTTCCATGATCAACATGGGCGATAATCGCCACATTTCTTATCTTTTCCTGTTGCATAATGGGGGACTCAGAAAGCGATTCTCCGATACTCGTTTTAAATTTATAAAAATCTTTTGCCTCGTTTACCTAACATCGGCACCATTGAAGGGGTGCCACCATACACTAGGCCCTTCAAGATGTAAAGGCCGGAACGGGAAAGCACCATTAAAGCTTCACCAACACCTTCTTTCTGGCAGCTGCAGAACGGCGCAGGGCCGCAACTTGATCATCAACATAGTCGAATACCAGAGGGATTTTGTTTTGAGCCGGGCGCAAAATTCTGCCGATCACCTGGACCAGTCTCCCCTCGAAGGTTATCGGGGTAGTAAGAAACAGGCTGGAAAGACCGGAGCAGTCAAAGCCTTCACTGATCAGCTGCAGAGTGGCCACCAGTACCTGCACGTTACCATCCTGCACCTCGGCTACGATCCGGTTACGCTGCTCCGGAACTATTTGTCCGGTAAGCAGTTCAACCGATATCCTGTGTTTCTTCAGCAAATCGACAAAAATCTTGCAGTGGCTGACACGATCAGAAACTACCAGTGCCGTGGAAGAAGGATCTTTGTTAACACAATCGATAATATCTGAGGTGATCTGACGGTTTCGCCCTTCATGTTTGGTAAGCGCGGAGATCAATGCCTGATAATCACCTCGATACCCATAAGTGAATTCGGTGGTATTTCTGATGATCTTCGGCTTCAGAACGGCCCCGGTTACTTTTAAGTGCATCGGATCAACGGTATGAACCCGATCTCCCATGAAATAATATATCAGCCGGGTCATACCCTCGTCGCTGCGAAAGGCGGTCGCCGAAAGTCCCAGGAGAAAATAGCCATCATATCGGGAGACAACATCGGTGAACAGCGTCGCAGGGACACGATGACATTCATCGACAATCAAATGTCCGAAAAGAGGATTCAGTTCATCCGTGCGTTTTCGAGCACTATTGACGATGGCCACCGTCAGCGGCGCAACGTCATACTTGCCGTCACCGATAATACCGGCCTCAATCCCGAGAAATTCCTGTATCCGATCACGCCATTGATACAGCAACTCCTTGGTGTGCACAATGACGATCGCCGGCTGCCCTCTGTTACAGATCGCCGCCAGAGCCATGATCGTTTTTCCGCTGCCGGTTCCCGCCTCAAGTACCCCGAAAGAACGGGAACAGATCGCCTCCACGGCATTCTGTTGGTAAGGGCGAAGTTGTGCTTTAAAGGAAAAATGGTGAGGCTCAAGACGTCTGCGCTTGTCGACGATCTCGGGTTCACTGCCGTTGTCCCGGCACAATCCGATTGCCTGGTTGGCAAAACCGCGGGGAAACCGCAACCCCTCAGGAACCTGCTCGTAATAGCGCAGTTTCGGCTTTAATTTTTTCCCGATCCAGCGCCCATATCGCAACGCGGCAATATATTTTGGATTGTCTATCGTCAATTGGTCCATCAGGACTTTTTCCAGTTTCGGATCAGTGTCTTCGAGTAAACAATCGGATGAAACAGTGAGTGTGGGCATAGCTTCGATTTCAGCAACAATTCAATGCATTAAAAAAATGGTTATCTAAACCAATCGAATAGAGTATTCTGGCAGACCGATTAAAAATCCATGGCCGTTCATCAATCAGGAGCGTTACAAGCCTGAAATCGTGTTCAATACGAATACTAACCATACTCTTGTTATTTGTCGTTATGAAAAGAAATATTCTTCCGCTCCTGTTAATTCTCAGCTTTACTGTTCACTCAGCATTTGCCAATACACAGACGGTAACCCTCAATTTACCGGAAGCCGTGCTGGCCGATGCCATACAAAAAAGTTTGCCTATTGAGATTAATGAAGTTTCCGAGGCGCTGGCTGGTACCATTGCAGTTGCCAAGATAGACAATCTGAATTTGTCTGATCAATCACTGGCTGCCAGTATTACCATGTCAGGTCGGGACGTACAGGTCAACACCGATATCGGCGGGCACCAGATCAAGCTCAACGTCGGCAATGTTGATCTGAACTTTGATGTCAACGCAGCCCTCAGATATGACAAAGCAAGCCAGACTCTTTTCGTCCTTCCAAAAGTTGCTGATCAGGATGCAAAAGTGAAGAACAACGAAGTCGGTAATCTCATTATCGCCCTTTTTAACGGTAAAGAAATTCCGATAACCATCGATAAATTACAACCGTTCATAACAGATATCGGCAGTAAAAAGCTTATGATCTCCATGCAGGTGGCTGATGTTATCGTGACACCGGATACTCTGGTTATCCATATCATCCCCGAGACCAGTGTTCAGAACCAGGAGAAGAAATAGCAGAGCAGTTAGATCTGGAGAAAACCCTGAATATATTACTATTTCTTATACTTAACAAGCTACTGATAACGAAATTAAATTCTGTGTAGCGTATTGGTGTGATCGAAATATTCTGATAATTCTTCTTGTTCTTTTTGATAAAAATTACTATTATCAACTACCTTTTTAAGCAGGAGGAGTGGCACCATGAACTCCACAATCTATCATCATTTATCAGGAGCGGATTATGAGTAAAACAAAGGAAAATCTGGAAGCAGCATTTGCCGGGGAATCGATGGCCAGAAATAAGTATACATTTTTCGCCAAAGTTGCCAGCAAGGAAGGTTATCACTACATCGCCAAGCTTTTTGAAGAAACGGCAATCAACGAGATGCGCCATGCCAATGACCATTTCAAACTTCTGGACGGAATCGGAGATACCATTGCCAATCTGAACGAAGCAATTGACGGGGAAGATTACGAAACCACCACCATGTATCCTGATTTCGCAAAAATCGCAAAAGAAGAAGGAAACATGGAAGCTGCGATGAAGTTCGAGCAGATCGGCAAAGTTGAAGCTAAGCACCGTGATCGCTATAAAAAATTACTCGCCCGAGTTGAAGCCGGTACCGTGTTTACCCGTGATGAACCAATTACCTGGAAATGCAGTCTCTGTGGCTATCTCCACGAAGGGACCGAGCCGCCAGCGACGTGTCCGGCATGTCAGCATCCAAAAGAGTATTATGAACCTGCCAACATGGGTACGGATCTCTAGATCGATCTTCTCACTGCCACCACGGCAAGAGATGTAAAGAGCCTTTTCAGGTCAATCTGAAAAGGCTCTTTTTTCTCTATCATACGTTCGCTGCTTCCGATACCGACTCGGCGAGACGCCGGTCCAGCGTTTAAATGAACGGGAAAACGTGCTTAGATCGGCAAATCCAAGAATAAAAGCCACTTCGGTTAAGTCACTGAAACCTTCACCAACATAACGCTCAGCCATTTCACGCCGCGTTCGCGTCAACAATTGCTGGTAGGTCGTTCCTTCCAGTTTCAAATCACGCTGCAGCTTGCGGGTACTCATACCAAGCTCTTTGGCAATTGTTTCAACGGTTACCGTGCCATCCGGCAGCTGACTTGCAAACATTTTCTGAACTGAACGTATCAACCGGTTCTTTGAGAGTTTTGAAATATAGTGCTCCATGATTGTGTCATGAAAATCAGCCAGATATTCATCACCGCTTCTCAACGGTTTATCGACATCAGAAAGCGACAGAGTTAAAACCGGAGCCGGGCGATTTAATTCAACCCGGCAGTTAAACAAATTTTCATATCTGATCAGACAATTGTGCTGGTTATGGGTTAACTCAACCTGTTTCGGGTTCAATGGTTTGTTAAAATTGAGCCGGCAGCTGCTTAAGATATAGGTAACTGCCGCATCTTCCCGCCCGGGGGACCAAGGCGCTTCATCATCCCAGTTCAAGACAATGCTGAAAGACTTATTTAGTTTATCCTCCACCAAAGTCCCGAAGCTTGCGTCAGAGACTACCCTATGAAAACGAATCAAGCGCTCCAGGGCTTGTCGCAAGGTTGAGCTGGCGAGCATCGCATAGCCGATGGTGCCAAAATGTGAAGGATGCCAGAGGTCAGCTGTTTTTAGACCGAAACAAGGGTCGTCTATGAGTTCTCCCATTTTATTCCAGAGTGCTGAAATACCGGTAAGCGGATATCTGGCACCGGGCTCAAAAAGCAGGCTCGGATCAAGGTCTACACTTCGAAAGACCGGCTCCGGCTTAACCCCATACTCTTCCAAAATCTCCCATAGGATGTGTTGAATGCTCGCTAGTTTTGTTAGCAACATTGCATTTCCTCCTTCAAATGCAATTATGGCATAAAATGCCAAAAATCAGCCGCCTATTGCAAAGAATCATCGAGAAGGATGTCCTATATTACAGTCAAATGCAACGAAGTGGCCGGGCGGCAATACCCTTCCCCCTTTTCACCGGTCATATAAACCCCAGATATTGCCGTCCGGCTTCATTCTTGTCATTCAAGATGAAACCAATCCTTCCAACAGCAATACATCCGTTTTTGGGGACAATCGGATAGTCATCAAACGCCAGCAGATACTCATTCTTCCTAACACTTTTTAACACTTACCGCCGAACAAACAAAGGCTTTGTTTGTCATTTTTTGTGGACAATGGTAGAGTGTCGACTTTAAAATTTTCTTTGTTGCAACAACAGGTTCTATGATATTTCCGGCACTTAAAAAAGAAATTCATGTTCTTCTTATCAAACGGATCAGTGCGGTTTGTTTCTTCACTGCTTTGCTTGTCGCCGGTACATCTCTGTACCTCGAATTCAGACAGCTTGAATCAACCCTGCTGAGCTATGCTGAAAAGGAGGCTAAATTATTTGTCCCGCTTTTTCTTGACCAGCTCAAGAGCTCTAACCAGTTGTCATCAGAAGATATTGCACCTCAACTTGCTGTTGCCATTGGTCATACCTCATTTATTGCTGTTGAACTGTATAATGAGAACCGTGAAGTCTTCTTCCAGCGAACGCGGGCTAATTCTGAAACCATCAGACAACAGTTCTTGAAAAAAGATATTACTGCCGTTCTTGATGACCGAGCAAACGGCAGCTGGATCATTGCCGATAAAAGAATCTACCTTGACGCTGCAATCCCGATGATCGCTCTGCAGGACGACAAGACGATTGGTTACGTGAAAGGGATGTATCGCAGTTCATTACAGGATACCAAAGTGATCATCCACCGGTTTCTGCTTTCTGCTCTGATCGGAGCCGGGGCTGTTCTCCTCTGTGGACTCTTGATGTACCCAGGACTGCTCTTCTTCCAAAACCATTTGATCAGAAGCAGCTCCGAACTTAACAGGGCAAACGGGTTTCTCCTTAAACACCTGGGAGCAGCAATTGCCAAATGCGATTCCGGGCATCAATTCCATAATCACCGGATCCTGATTTATGGAATCCGGCTGGCGGAGAACCAAAAATTGCAACGTTCCCAGATCAGAAGCTTTATTCAGGGGGCATTTCTTCATGACATCGGCATGCTGGATTTAGATACTTCACTCCTGATGAAACCAGCACCTTTCGATGACACAGAACAGAAGCTGATGCAGGAACATGTGAAAAGAGGTGCTGCTCTGATTAAACCCTGCCGGTGGCTTCGGAGCGGGTTGGAAGTTGTTCGCTTTCACCATGAAAAATATGACGGGAGTGGCTACCCAGCAGGCATCAGCCATGACAAAATACCTGGGATCGCCAGAATTTTTACCATCGTTGACGCTTTTGACGCACTCACTTCAAACCGCCCCTATCGTGAAGCCCAGGAACTGGATCAGGCTCTGCGGGTGCTTGAGCAAGACTCAGGTTCTCATTTCGACCCGGTCCTTCTGTCAGCCTTTATTGAAATAGCACCAAAGCTATATTCCGTTGTCAGCAAGCTGGATGGAAAACCTCTCGAGCGGGAACTAAACGGTGCGTTGAAAAAATATATAAAAACCTGATATACCGGGACTCAAAGAGCGGTACCTCCGTTAAAGCCGGACGATTCGATCACCCGGTGTAATCGTCCCTCCTTCTATAACTTTGGCAAAAATTCCCTCACGGGGCATTATACAGTCCCCGGTTGCTTTTTTTATCGCACAACCGCTGTTGTGACATTCCTTGCCGATCTGGGTTATCTCCAATATTGCCGATTCTCCGAGCTGCAACCTGTGGCCGATGCCAAGAGTTGTCAGATCAATGCCGCGCGTTATAATATTTTCTGCAAAAGCTCCGTTCTTCAACGTCGGCAGCACTTCAAGCACCTGATCGATGCTTTCCCCGGCGAGCAGTGATACCTGTCGGTGCCAATCACCTGCATGGGCGTCCCCCTCAATCCCCCAGGATGCTTTGAGTTCAACAGCCTCACGCTCCTTTTTGACAATACCTTTTTCACTACTGGTACAAACAGCTTCGACGATAGACATTTTGCTCCCCTAGAAAAGAAATACCTCGATCAAACCGCCTGGTTTGAGGGTTTCACCGGGCTGCAGAACAATATATCCGTCTGCATGCACAATGGTGCTCAACATGTGTGAGCCCTGCTGGGCTACTTCCTTGATAAACGCCATTTCGTTGGGTTTGTTTTCAACTAAAACACGAATAAAATTAGTGCGTTTACCCTTATTTTCAACCCGTTCTATTGCTTTTGCGGTGATTGAGCGATGGACCGATCCGATACCCTGCAATTTTGCCAGTACCGGTCCCACATAATTATTAAAACACATGAAAGCTGAAACAGGGTTGCCGGGCAGACCGAATAACAAGGTGTCGTTTTTCCGGCAGACAAATAGTGGCTTTCCCGGTTTCTGACGAATCTTCCAAAATAATTCGGAAAAACCAGCTGCAAGCGCCGCATCCTTCACATGATCATGCCGGCCAACGGATACGCCACCTGAACACAAGATCACATCATCCCCGCAGGCAGACGCACGTTCTATCGCTTCTCTGGTGTCCTCAAAACTATCCAGAATATGGTAACGATCCCGCAGCAAAGCCCCAGCCTCTTGAACAGCACTTTGCAGCATAATCGAGTTCGAATCGCGTATTTGATGCGACAGGATCTCCGGATCATCAGGACTTGCCAGTTCTGTTCCGGTAACCAACAGCGATACGAGAGGTTGAGCATACACCTCTACGGTATGCAGCCCGACAGCGGCAAGAAGTGCCAGTTCCCGGGCGCCCAATCGGCATCCCGCGGTAAAAAGCGGATCACCCTGCTGAAATTCCTCACCACTTCGACGGATATCCTGACCAAAGGACACTACGCCCAAGATTTCGACCTGATTGTCCGATTCTCTTGTATCCTCAATCCGTACTACCGTATCAGCTCCATCGGGCAGCATTGCACCAGTGCTGATCCTGATCGTACCGCCTACAGGGATCTCGCCATCAAATGGAATGCCTGCCTGGCTTTCACCGACAATTTCCAAAACCGCGGGGTCACCTTGTTTGATAGTACAATCGTCGCAGCGCAGAGCAAATCCATCCATCGCAGAGCTGGTATAGCGCGGTGACGGCTCCGGGGCCACAATATTGTCGCACAAAATGCGGCCGCACGCCCGATCAAGGCCCACCATCTCCCGCCGCGGTTCAACACTATTCTCCTGCAGAATCCGCTGCGCTTCTTCCACCGAAATCATTGGCCCACCTCATCCACCTATTGTTGCCATGGACGGTTGATCAGCTCGTTTATGGACTTTTTCGGTGTCAAGTCCGTTGGCAAACCGCTTGTTCAAACAGCTTCTGATCTCATCCATAATTTCGCCGTCAGCAGCACTATCTCTCAGCATAGATTTGAGATCGAGGACTCCGTTATCATACAAACAAGCCTTTAAAATCCCCTGCGGGGTGATTCGGATTTTGTTGCATGTTGAGCAAAAATTTCGAGAGTGCCCCTCAATAATGCCCAGGGTTCCTGTGAATCCGGGAACCGTAAATTGTTTGGCTGTGGAAGCTACCTCCGCAGGGCACTCCTGCAGTCCGGGGAACAATGAGTTCAGCCTTTCGCGCAGCGCATAATCAATCTGTTTTTTCGAGCCATGTTCTCCTGAAAAGGGCATCAGTTCAATAAATCTCAGGCTGAGCTTGTTTTTGTGGGCCAACATGCCTAAGTCATGGATGTCCTGATCACTGGTTTCTTCAGTAACCACACTATTTACTTTAACCGCAATATCAGCTGCCAGCGCCCTGTGTAGTGTATCCAACACCTGCTCCAATCGGTCACGTCGGGAGATTTCCTTAAATCGCTCACGGTTCAACGTGTCCAGGCTTAGATTAATTCCTGAGATCGGGAGTTTCTTGAGTCGTTCTATATGGCGTGCCGTTTCCACCCCGTTGGTAGTGATAACCAGATGCTTTACCCCAAGCTCATGCTTGAGCCGCTCAAGAAAGTCCATGCAGCCCTTTCTGACAAACGGCTCCCCCCCAGTGAGACGGACTTTTTCAACACCGAGTTCAAGAAAAATTCGGACGAGGCGCTCGAGCTCTTCATAGCTCATCGTCTCGTCATGGGAAATGTTGTCCACTCCCTCTTCGGGCATACAATAACTGCAGCGGAGATTACAGCGATCGGTTATCGCCAGGCGAAGATAGTTGATCGTCCGGCCGTGATTATCAATAAGCGGAGATTTGCCGGAATGATGAGAAACAGATGAGCCTGATTGCATGGATGTACGCATGTGAACCCCTTTTCAAGTTCGGAAGGCAGAACCGTTTCCAGCCCAACCCTATCGGCCTAGAACCATATCAACAGCTCGATTCGATTATGACGAATCCCATGAGTTGAACGTAGGTTGTTTGGCTCGGAGTTTTATTTTGTTTACGTGTGCAATAGTGTCATTATTTACTGCACATTTCAACCTATTTTCAATGCCACTTGTTTATTCGGGGAAAAGCCAGTCCACCAATTCCTCAGGTTCCGGCACCCTGCCGACACTTTTCAATGTTCCGTCTATTACCACTCCGGGAACGGCAAACACCTGCAACGACAGACTTTTTTTAAAATCGTTTATCACTTCAATTTCACAATCACAGTCATGGTCGGCGACCACTCGCTTCACCCTATGCACCGCTGCATTGCAAAGATCACCGGCTGGAGCAACAATCTGAATGTGTCTGATCATATCCCGTAAAATAACTTCAACATCAATAATAAAATGATGGTGTACAAAATAGAGACGCCAAATCCCGCCTTCATATAATCTTTGGGCCGATAACCGCCGGGACGCATAATCAGCGCATTGACCTGATGCGTCGGCAGGATAAATGTGTTGGACGCCGACACTGCAACAACCAGTGCTGCCAGTACCGGGTCTACACCAATCTGCGCTGCCATGTTCATGGCCAAGGGAACCATTAAGACAACCGCTCCGACATTTGAGGCAACCAATGAAAAGAAAGCGGTTAAGACCGAGATCAGAAACATGAGAAGCATTGGGGTCATTTGTGAAAATCCACCAAGAACCCTCTCTGCAATATAAGCAGCTGCACCACTATTTTCAAATGCAGTTCCCAGCGGTATCAGTCCGGCAAGCAGAAAAACTGTGCGCCAGTCAACCGCTTCATAAGCCCGGTCAGCAGAGATAATGCGGGTTAGAATCATACCCAACGCACCCGCCAGAAGGGCTATGGAAAGCTTGACCTGAAACCCGAGCACCAGCGCCAGGGACATAAATAGGAAAAAGAGCGCACATTTGGTCCGTTCCGGTTTTAGTTCCTCTCCCCTTATTTCCTCGACAAAAGCAATATCCATTTTTTCGGCAATGAGTCGGAACTGCTGCCACTTTCCCTGGAGCAGCAGAGTATCGCCTTGGGCCAGTTTGCTTATGTTGATATTGTCCATTATGATCTCGTCTCTGCGCACAATGGCCAACGGATTCACTTTATAGAGTTCACGAAACTGCAGCTCCTGCATCGTGTGCCCGGCCAGATTCGAGTGCGCTATCACCACACCTTCGATAATCCCGCTTTCATCAACAGAATTATCGTCTGCAAACAACTGTGGTTCAGTCCGCAGCTGCCATCCCAGTTCCTCGGTCAGAGTTGCAACCTTCTGGTCGGAACCGATGATCCACAAGATATCCCCCGGCTCAATCGAATCATCTTTAACCGGAGCAAAATTTTTCGTATACCGCTTTTCACCCTTGGCAATACCGACAACGGTCACATGATATTTGGGCCGAAGTTCAAGCTCTCCGAGTGTCTGAGCTGGAAAATAAGAGGGAACGACAAGCTCATATCCCTGGCCGACCTGCTCGCCATAGATCTCTTGAAGACGCTTGTCCATACAATTATCATCTATCAGGCAGACATCGGCGGGAAGCAGCTTTCGCCCCAAAACCACGAAATAGACAAGCACGCCGATTAGTAAGGCCAGGCCTATGGGAGTGACCGACAAGAGACCGAGTGGACTGAAATCTGCACTGTTCACCACATCCGTGTTATTTACCCACCAACTTTCCATAAGGTCGTTGAGCATGATCAACGGCGATGAGCCAACCAATGTCAGACAACCGCCGGTAATTGCACAGAAGCCCATCGGCATCAATATTTTGCTGGCCGGAATATTAAGCTGTCGACCGATTCGCATGGTGGCCGGTAAAAACAGTGCTGCAGCTCCAATATTTTGCATAAAACTTGATATCACCGCGACCGTTGAGGAAATAATCACCATGATCCTGGCCTCGCTGTGCCCTGCAAGTTTTATAATCTGTGAAGCAACCACATTCATGACTCCGGTTTTATTCAGCCCCGCACCGAGAATCATAACGGCAATGATTGAGACAACGGCGTTAGAGCTGAGCCCGGCAATGGCCTCTTCCGGGCTGATTACCCCGGACAACGGCAACAATACCATCATCAGCAGGCCGACAAGGTCCACCCGAAGCAAATCAAAAACAAACAGGACGATGGCAAAACCCAGGAGACAGAAAACTATGATCATGTCTGCGGTCAATACGATGGCATCCATACCGTTCTCCTCCGCACAAGCTATTTAACAAAATGCTTTCATTCTAATAGCCTGATCTGGGGATGAAGTCAACACCGAAGGCAGCTCGCAAAGGTGATCTACCCTTTTTGAAACAGCTCAATGTTCCGGGTTGTGGTATACTAGTAAGCTTTTGAAATGTAGCAATTAACCGAGAGTAACATCATGTATACCAGAAGACAAACAAAGATCCTTAAAACACTTGAAACCATGAATCTCGACGGCCTGGTACTCAATGCAGGAGCCAGTATTACCTATTTCACCGGGCTTCATTTTCATCTGATGGAACGACCGGTGGTTCTGTTTGTTCTCCGCGGACAAAACCCGCTTATCATCCTACCCGAACTGGAAAAAGAGAAACTGAACCATTTGAGTTTTGAGCTCGATTCTTTCACCTACCCCGATAATCCGGCATTATGGCCAGAGGTTTTCAATAGGGCATGTCACCGAATTGGCACCAGGAGGCTGCGAATGGGTTATGAGCCAAAACAGTTGCGGCTGCTTGAATACAACCTGTTAACCGCAGCCCATCGCACACTTTCGTTTGTTGATGGCGATCAAGCAATCGCTTGTTCGCGTTCAATTAAAGACAGTAAAGAAAGTGATAAAATGAAAAAAGCCGTCAGCATCGCCCAGGATGCGCTTACCATGGCACTGGTTTCAGCCAAAATTGGAATGAGCGAAAAAGAATTGGCAGCAGAGCTGGTGATCCAGCTTTTCCGGCATGGCTCTGATCAGAATCTACCGTTCTCCCCAATTGTTGCAAGTGGCCCAAATGGGGCCAATCCACATGCCAAGCCGTCAGAAAGAAAACTTGCTGACGGCGACCTGGTGATCATCGATTGGGGAGCCACCTGGCAGGGTTATGCCTCTGATTTAACCAGAACCTTTGCGGTAGGCAGCGTTGCACCTGAATATGAGCATATCCATAGTCTTGTAACTCAGGCCAATAGGGCCGGGCGGGGAAAAGCGGGACCGGGGATCACCTGCCAAGCAGTCGACCTGGCAACTCGTTCGGTTATTGAAACAGCAGGATACGGAGAATGTTTTACCCACCGGACCGGGCACGGAATCGGCATGGAATGCCACGAGGAACCCTATATCCATGCGGCCAATGCTCAAATACTCAGGCCAGGAATGACCTTCACCGTTGAACCGGGAATTTATCTAAAAGGGAAAAACGGTGTCAGGATAGAAGATGATGTTATCATAACCGAGCAGGGTTCCGAATCTCTAAGCTCTCTCTCCAGAGAACTGATCTCTATTGATAAAAAATAGCTCGTAATAGTTGGATTGCTTATCAGCATGGTTTGTTTGCTATCTCTGTTAATGTCAGCATACCGAGACAACACATGTTTTAATTATTTACTCCTGTGATTTCAAATACATAAAGGAAACAACAGAGGATAAAACACTATATAATATTTAAATATCTATTTGGTTTTAGATAATTACAATTTAAGACTTAGTGGAAATTTATTTTATGATTACTGATAAATATGGCACCTCAGTTCATATATTAAAATAGGGTTGAAAAATAAGGATCTAGTGAATATACTGAGGTTAGTAATTTTATTTTTGAAATCTAGAATTGATGAGTAATTATAAACAATTTTTGTTCATTAAATATCAAGAAAACAGACCAAGGAGCAGCCATGGCACGTAAAACTAAATACAGTCTAAGTGATTTTAGAGCACTTCTTCTTGATGGAAAAACAAAAGTTGAAATCATGCAGGAAATGGATATTAAAAACCATCCAACTTTTAATAATCTTATGCTCAAATTGATGGATGAAGATAAAAAATATTACCAGGTTAAAGAACCTAAAAAACCTAAAAACACAAAGCAGACTGTCGCTAAAATTGGTAAAAATCAAACGCTTACACTTTCAGCAAAAGCACTTTCAGAAACCAATTTCAAAGCTGGCGACTCCTTTGTTGTAAAATATGCTAAAAACCGGATTAATCTTGTTCTTGTAGAAAAATAACTCGATCTATTTCCAGGTCTTATCGAAACTGCCTGCATTGGACAGCAACGGTTTTTAAAAAATTATTTTTTGAATTTCCCCTCTCGTTTTCACTCGTTATCTTGTCTCGATGGGGCTGATCGGAACCATCTCATTTTTTGTAAATAAGGATGTACCCGGTTCCAGCAGAATAAAGCAATTGGGCATCTCCAGACTCCCCGGATAACGAACCGTAACCCTGCCGTCATCAAAACCATAGACTCCGTCACTGAAACAGAGAACATCGTCTGATTTCAAACTGATATCGTGCTCCAGACAGGCCTGGACACGTCTGTTTTCAGAGCCCTCCATTCCCTGCATCTTTCGAATTACCGGGCCGATAAGTTCATGAAATAAGATGTTAACCGCCGGTGGCGGACCGGGAAGCCCAAAATACAGCGCATCCCGATACACGGCAAACAAGGTGGATCTGCCGGGCCGGACTGAAAGAGAATCATAGAGAAGTTCGGCTTCGGTCTCCCGCAGTATTTGTTTAAATAAATCATACTTCCCCGGACCGACTCCTCCGGTACTGATGACGATATCGATCCCGCTTTCAACAATGTGGGTCAACAAGTCCTGTATTGCTTCTTTATCATCGGCAACCACGCCGTAATTTTCGCCTATGCCACCATGATTGGTAATCAGACAATTAAGCAGATAGTGGTTTGACGAGATTTTCTGTCCGTTTAATAGCACATCTCCGGCCATTACCAGTTCGCTGCCGCTGCAGAAGAAGGCGACCCGAGGCCGTCGATAAACCTCAACTTCAGTATTTCCTGCTGCCGCCAGCAAGGCAATATGATTTTCATTCAGCCTGGTACCGGGGACAACAATTAGATCGTCTGCACCATGTTCGCTCCCATATTTTCTGATAAAGCGATTGTTCGCCGACAGAAAATCAGGTCCAATCAGTACTTCCTCTGCCAAAACCCGACAATGTTCCTGGGCAATAACCCTATCTGCCCCTTGAGGCACGAAGCCTCCAGTCATAATCCGGTAAGCCTGCCCTTTGGTAATACTCAGTTTCTTAGCTGGCCCGGCAGCAATCTCACCACAAATATGATAGGCAAATTCATTGTTTGATACAGCTCTGCCATCACCGCAGACCACATAGCCATCTCGGGTAGATTGATCGTAGCAGGGAACTGCCAGCCTGGCTCTGTTGTTGTCGGTACAGACCCGACCAAAGCTTTGGCCCAATGGCAATTGTCGGCGACCAAGCACCGGCGCCTTGCTCAAAATCATTTTGAGCGCCTGATCAAATTTCATATACTATCCTAAATTTCAGATAAAACTGTTCCTGCGATCGAACTCCTGAGCTGCGAATAACCACGACCAAACCTAGCACAGCATACTGCTTAGTTCAACAGGCCCGCTTGGGCCTGAAGCGAAAACATTTGACAGTTTACAACATCTATGGTTAATTTTATTGTTTCGTAATTTTATAGTTTCAACACTTTGCCAATTTCTTTGAGCTCCACCTAAGGCAAAGATATTACTTCATTTCATTGCATAAGTATACGGTGTCAGTGAATTTATTGAGAACAGGATGAGTTTGGCGCCGCAAGCGAATTTAAAGGATATTGACAATGAGTAAGAGAACATTTCAACCGAGCAATATAAAACGAAAAAGAAGTCACGGCTTTCGGGTTCGAATGAGCACAAAAGCCGGACGTGCAATAATTAATGCCCGCAGATCCAGGGGCAGGAAGCGGTTAACCGCCTGATTTCATTGCACCAGTTTGGTCTTCCGAAAAATTGCTTGTTACGGAAGAGTTGGGAATTTGAGGTAGTTTACAAACATGGCAGACGGTTGTACGGGCAAGGCTTTACTATCATTTTTCATGCCAACGATCGTGATTACAACCGAATCGGCATTAGTATCAGTAGAAAGTTGAGAGGAGCGGTTACCAGAAACCGGATTAAACGGATTTTTAGAGAGTCGTTTCGACTGAACCGGGAACACTATCCCCCGCGAGCAGATATCGTTATCACGGTACGACCCGATTTTTCGATTAATTCCCCAGATCTAATAACCCAGGCGGTAAAAGCCCTGTTATCTTCCAAATATAGTAAAACATGAAAGCTGTCCGTGAACCGGGATTGATCGCCCGCATGTTTATTATGCTCATCCGGGGATATAAGTATTTGCTGTCACCGCTGTTTCCTCCTGCCTGTCGTTTCCATCCGACCTGTTCTGCATACGTAATCGAGGCAATTAAAAAATATGGTGCCCTTCGTGGAATCGGAAAAGGTTTGTGGCGTCTCCTTCGGTGTCACCCTTTCTCCCGTGGCGGGTATGACCCGGTGTAGACAGATCTTATAATTTACACGCCCCTAATATCCGCCTCCGGTGGATCAGAAAAAAGGATCCATAAGTACCATGGACATGTACAGAGCCTTTCTGGCAATTTTGATTTCGTTTGTTATTTTACTTGGTTATCAGTATTTTTTCGTCGGTCCTGCACAACTGGAACAGGCTGAGAACACAACCGAGCAGGCATCTGTCCAGCCCGAAGCGGAACAACAGCAAACATCTCCTGTTGAAATAACAGCTCCGACCCAACCACCTCAGTCACAAACGCCTTCGGTGCTACCAGCACCGATTTCTACCCAGGAACGCTCTGCAACAGAAATTGAGATAGAGACCGATCTCTATATAGCCACCTTGAGTGAACAGGGCGGGGTGATAACCAGTTTTCATTTAAAAAATCACCGGGAAACCAATACTGAAGACTCCCCCGGTATCGATCTGGTCAAAACCCAGACGGATCAGGGGTATCCCCTGACATTTTCCTGGGGAAGTGTCTTTAGCCCAGACACCCTCTACACCTTTGATGATACAAATATTTCCTTTGATCCGTCCACAAACAACGCCACGGTAACCATGAGAGCCGTGAGTCAGGTCGGCCTCGAGGTTATTCGCACTTATGTATTTAATCGTTCGGAATACCTGATCGAGCACGATGTGTCGGTGGTAAACAACAGCGGTCAGGTACTGCAGGGCGCTGCCGGACTGCATCAGATAAATATGCCATTCGGCAAACTCTCCAAAGCAAGCAATTGGCTGTTTCGCGGACCGTCCATGTTCGGCGAAGCCGGCGGACTGGAAAAATTCAAACTCAAAGAGTTCGACGACGGGCCCAAAACCGTCAAAGGGCAATTTGACTGGGTTGCCTACGAAGGCACTTATTTTCTATGCGGAATTCTTCCCGTCGCCGATTCGATTTCGGTAACCATGAATGCCGATGAAGAACTGGTTTCCATTGATCTTGTCACGGATATAGAGACCCTTGCCCCACAAACGAATAAAACCTACCAATACCGATTGTTCTATGGCCCGAAGAAACTGACCCTGCTCAATCAGACCGGATATAATCTGGGTAAAATTGTAAATTTTGGCTGGTTCGACGTGATAGCCAAGCCAATGCTCTACCTGCTCAACTGGTTGTATTCCGTTTTCCATAATTACGGGATATCCATTATTCTGGTAACCGTCATCTTGAAAGCCGCCTTCTGGCCGATTACCCAAAAGGGTTTGAAATCCATGAAGAACATGCAGAAATTGCAGCCAAAGGTGGTGAAATTAAAAGAAAAGCACAAAAACGACCCGACCAAAATGAATCAGGAGATGATGGGTCTTTACAAAGCATACAAGGTGAATCCGCTGGGCGGCTGCTTACCGATGGTCCTGCAGATTCCGGTATTTTTCTCTCTCTATAAAGTTTTACTGCAGTCAATTGAACTGCGTCATGCCCCATTTATG
>JAQYVS010000270.1 GCA_030145365.1 Desulfofustis sp.
AAAGCACTAGAATCCGGTCTGCTGTGCCGCCCGAGGCAAAAACAAGATAGACAAGGAAAATTATTTCCAGCAAGACCACCAGCGACCAGAGCACAGCAATATAGATCGTGGTTTCTCGCACCCGGGGATCATTGGCTCGCGGGTAATGGCTGCGGTTGTTTTTCTTCATCCACTCCCCGAAAAAATAGGCGATTACCGGCAGGCCAATCATCAGGACAATTGCCACCGGTCGGGCCCAGGCAACCAGGGTCTCGGTGGTCAGCCAGGGAATCTGGTAGCCGCCGAAATAAAGCGTGATTATCAGGGCCGAAGATACAAACATGGCTACGTATTCACCCATAAAGAACAAAGCAAATTTCATTGAACTGTATTCAACGTGGTAACCGGCAACAATCTCACTCTCACCTTCTGCCAGATCAAACGGGGTCCGATTGGTCTCGGCAAAGGCGGCGACGATAAAGATAATGACGCCAAGTGGTTGCAGCACTACCCCCCACATGGGAATAAAACCAAACAACAGCTGTCCCTGGTACTGAGCCATTTCTGTCATATTGACGGTGCCGTACACCGCCAGCAGGCTGACCAGGGCCAGTCCCATCGGGATCTCATAACTGATAACCTGGGCAGCAGCCCGCAGACCTCCGAGCACCCCATATTTATTGTGAGAGGACCAGCCTGCCAGGATAATACCGTAGACACCGAAACCGACTATCGCCAGAAACCAGAGGATACCGATATCCATTGGAATCGCCTGCATGATGTAGTGCTTCTCTCCCAACACCAGCACATCGGCAAAAGGAATCACTGCAAAGCAGAGCAAAGCTGTAATGAAAACCAGCATCGGTGCTAAAATGAAATAAAACTTGTGCTTTATATGGCCTGGAACCACATCTTCTTTAAATATCAGCTTAACTGCATCGGCAATATTCTGGATCAGCCCTCCGGCCCGAAATCCCATGACATTGCAGCGATTAGGCCCGGCCCGGTCCTGGAAAAAACCGGCCCCCCTGCGTTCCATCCACACCAGCACCGCCACGAAACTGAGCGGTACAAAGGCTCCAAAAGCAATCCTCAATAGGACGAGAAGAATATCAAGCGCCGACATGAGCCTCCTCACTGTTCTGCAATTTTAATCCTTCTGCAGGTATTGCCTGCGGCTGAATATCAGCTAAACAGGCCACTGACTGTTTGATTCCCGGCCAGGCATGTTGAGCATCTACAATGGCCCCGCCCAGCAATCGGGTTATCTCGAGAATATCTTTGGGATCATCATTTTTAAACAATGCCTTGGTAAAGCGCTGAAGAACAGACTCTGCATTTACAATTGTCCCGCCATATTCGCTGTAAGATGCTGTCGGCAGTACGATTGAAGCAGTTTTATACACCTCGATATCATGGGAACAGACAGCGATGGACTGGGTTTTCTCAAGCAGCGCTTTCAGTTCATCATCAACACCGTTGTTAAACAGGTCGTTGTTGAAATTGACCAGCAGATCCGTGTTCTGCAATGCCTGGATAAACTGCTCTCTGTCAGTGTTGATATCGAGCAGCTCAAGGCCTCTGCGATTGGCGGCCTTGTCGTCGTTGATCAGGTAGTCGTCACCATCGCCCAAGAGAATGTAATTGTCGCAATAACCAGACAGTTCCGCCCCGTATAAGGTGGCAATCCGCTTCACTGCCCACATCTGTTCCAGGGAACAGTCTGGAGATACAAGCATGGGCGGCTTGCGTGCCCGGTCGAGGCGATCACGTATTGCCTCGACACCGTCAGCAAAACTCACCTCATTTCCATCCACTCGAGTGAGCGTCTGCCGATGGTCATTTTCGTCTTTATAGCTCAAACGCCCCTGGTCACAGATAAAATAGCCGTTAACAAGAAGGTTGGGGCGAGCCCGGAAACGATAAATGATATCGTCCTTGTATTTCTCCCGGTGATGATCGATATAGATATTGCAACCTCTGGAACAACCGTGACAGATTCCGTGGTCCTTTTTCAGAAACCAGACCCGCTGCTTGAACCTGAAGTCCTGGCTGGTCATGGCCCCTACCGGGCAGATATCGACAATATTCAAGGCATAACGATTATCCAGCGGCTTGCCCGGAAAAATAGCTACCCGTGCGGTATCAGTACGGTTAACAATGCCAAGCTCTCCGGTCTTGGTAATCTGCCTGGTAAACCTGACACAACGGCCACAGAGAACACAGCGTTCCTGATCGTGCATTACCCCGCAGCCAAAATCCATGCGCTTGCCCTTGCTGACCGGCTCCACCCGCATCCGACTGTCATCCAGGCTGTAGGTCATGTAATAGTCCTGCAGGCTGCATTCTCCTGCCTGGTCACAGACAGGGCAATCGATTGGGTGATTGATGAGTTCGAACTCGAGGACATCACGCTGAATTTTCTTGATATACTCAGTATCCAGCTGCACCTTCATCCCTTCCTGGGCCGGGGTCTTACATGCCGGCACCAGCGGTGGTCTACCGTCTTCGATTCCGACGAGACACATCCGGCAGTTGCCATCGGCCCCCAGTGCAGGGTGATAGCAGAAATGCGGGATTTCAATGCCGACAACGTTCAGGGCGTCGATCAGGTTTTTACCCGATTCAACCTCCACTTCCCGCCCATTCACAAAAAGCTTCACCATCTCAGCCATGGATCGTCCTATTTTTCACACAGATCTCTGTTATAAGGCATTCTCAATTTACGTAAGCCTCAAATTCTTCCCGGAACTTGTTCAGATAGCTGCGAACCGGCATCGTACAGGCTGCTGAAAGCACACAGACTGTCTTCATCTCTATATTGTCGCACAGCTCAACCAGCAGATCTATATCCTCCGCCGTCCCTTCACCACCAATGATTTTCTTAACAATTTTCAACATCCAGCCGAGTCCTTCTCGGCACGGAGTGCATTGCCCACACGATTCGTGATGATAAAAATAGATCAGGTTTTCTACCAGCTTGACAACATCCACCGTCTCATCAAGAACTACAATACCGCCGGAACCAAACATGGTTTTATGTTCAGCCATGGACTCATAATCAAGGGTTACCGTTTTTATCTCTTCTGCGGTCAGTACCGGCGTCGAACTTCCTCCGGGAATCACCGCTTTTAATTTACGGCCTTTCCAGACGCCTCCGGCAACCTTTTCAAGTACTTCCGGCATCGGTAAGCCAAGCGGTAATTCATACATACCCGGTTTTTCCACATGCCCGGAAATGCCGAACAGATGGGTACCGGAACTTCTCTCGGTGCCGTAAACTTTATAAGCTTCAGCTCCCTGATCCAGGATAAAAGGCAGGGAGGCGATGGATTGAACATTATTGATGATGGTTGGACAGTCATAGAGACCGACAACTGCAGGAAACGGCGGTTTAGAGCGAGGTTGTCCTTTCTTCCCTTCGATGGATTCGAGCAGTGCCGTTTCCTCGCCGCAGACATAGGCGCCGGCACCGCGATGAACCGTAACATCGATACGAAAATCATGGCCGTCCACTTTCTCGCCCAGATACCCGGCTTCATAGGCCTCATCGATGGCCCGCTGCAGAACCTTCACCTGGGAAGTATATTCGCCGCGGATATAGATATAGGTATCATGACAGCCAATCGCATAACAGCATATGATGATACCTTCGATCATCATATGCGGATCTTTGACCAGGATGTAGCGATCTTTGAAGGTGGCGGGTTCGGATTCATCGGAGTTAACCGCCAGATATACCGGTTTATCAAGATCTTTAGGCAGAAAACTCCATTTTACACCGGCTGGAAAGCCAGCACCGCCACGGCCCCGGAGCCCGCTGTTTTTGACCTCGTCAATTACCTGGCCCGGCTCCATTGAAAACACTTTGTCCAGTGTTTTATAAGCACCATGCTTTTTGGCAACCTCGAGCAGATGAGCGTCTTCAATATCGAACTTGGCGCTGAGAATTTTCACTTCCATCGTCGGCCCATCCTCCTCTACTCAAACGTTGCCAGCAGGGCTTTTAATTTATCCAGATCCATTTCTTCGTGGAACTCGCCGTTTATCTGGACAACCGGTGCGGTCCCGCAATGACCGAGACATTCCACCTCTTCGAGACTGAATTTGCCGTCGTTGCTGACCTGACCGGGTGTAATACCAATTTCTTCTGCCAGATAATCGACAATTTCCTGCTTATCACGCAGGTAACAGGACAAAGTCCGGCAGACACAGATATGATACCTGCCCACCGGTTTCAATTGGTACATGGTGTAAAAGGTCGCCAACTCAAAAACTTTGGCTGGATACGTCCCAATCCGCTCGGCAATATAGCCAATCGCTTCAGCGCTGATCCATCCCTGTTGGTCCTGGGCCAGCCACAGAGCAGGCATGATCATCGATTCCCGAGTTGGGTAACGAACGACCAGGCGCTCAAATTCCGCATCCCGCTCAGCATCGAACTCAAACGACTCTCCAGTAATAATCAAATCTGAACGATCGCTCATCTATCCAGCTCTCCGCCAATAATGTTGATACTTCCCAGGTTGATGACCGCATCAGCAATCATCTCGCCTTCAACCATTTCATGATATCCCGCCATTGCATAAAAACAGGGGGGGCGTACTTTCAGTTTGTACGGTCTGCCAGAGCCGTCGGAGACAAAATGGAAGCCCAACTCGCCATTGGCAGCTTCATAACTGTCGTACCACTCACCGGCAGGTGCCTTAACCCCTTCAAAAATCAATTTGAAATGATTGGCCAGCCCTTCAATTCTGTTATAAACTTGTTCTTTTGGCGGTAAAACCACATCGTGATTTTCCACAAAAACCGGGCCTCCGGGAATCATTTTCATGGCCTGGCGAATGATTTTAATGGATTCAAAAATCTCTTCAAAACGGACCATCATCCGGTCGTAGATATCACCGTTACTGCCAACAGGAACGGAAAAATCGAAACTGTCGTAATGGTAGTAGGGGTTGTCTTTTCTCAGATCAAAGGACACCCCGGTTGATCGTAGATTCGGTCCAGTAAAACCGTAAGAAAGTGCGATTTCAGGTGTCAGGATACAGGTTCCCTGAGTCCGGTCATGGACAATACGGTTATGCAATACCAGTTTGAGCGAATCGTCCACTCCCTGCTCGATATCCTTGAGGTGCTTCTCCATGTCCGCTTCCCAGCCCTCGTAAAAATCGCGGTACATCCCGCCGATCCTTGTAAATGAGCTGGTAAGCCGGGCCCCGGTCAACCTGGATATCAGATCGTAGGAGGCCTCTTTTTCATTATAGAGGTACCAGTAGTTGGTCAAGCCACCCATATCCACCAGATTGGCAGCCAGACAGACCAGGTGATCCTGAACCCGGAAAAATTCCGAGAGGATAACCCGCATTATCATTGCCCGTTCAGTGATCTCAACACCCAGCCAGGACTCAACCGCCTTGACGTAGGCGATGTTGTTCATCAGCGCAGAGCAGTAATTCAATCGATCGGTTAACGGAATCACCTGGTTATAGGTGCGATTCTCAGCTGTTTTTTCAAAGCCGCGGTGCAGATATCCAATCTCGTTGACATTGGCCATGATGGTCTCACCGTCCAGGGCGGTGAAAATCCGTATAGCACCGTGGGTGGCTGGATGGGAAGGCCCAAGGTTGAGAAACATGATCTCGGTGTTGATATCCCGCATGGTGCTCTCGTCAATACCCTTAGAAACCAAACGGTCCTTGATCTCCTTTTCCAGGCTATCTGAGTCGTAACAGATCTGGCCTTTGAAAATATCGTAATCCTTGCGCAGCGGATGTCCCTCAAACTGCCAGTGATTCAATATTCTCCTGAGATCGGGATGGTCCTTGAAAACGATACCGTACTGATCGTATACTTCACGCTCAGCCCAGTTGGCGGCCCCCCACAAGCTGGCGATAGACGGTACTCCCTCGTCCGGATCTTTAACCTTGGTTCGAACCTGCATCAGCCAGTTTTTCTTCCAGTTGCGCAGGGTATACACTACACAGAACCGTGTAACCTGGGGCTCCGGATAGGTGAGATAATCAATGCCTGTAATATCGATCAGTATCGAGAAATTCAGATCGGGATAGGTTCTGAGCTGTTTCAGAACCTGATAGAGATCGTCTGAATCAACATCCATTACGATGGAGTCCAAAACCTTCCTGGGCTCGATATCGGGATAAAGCGTTCGCAGTTTTTGGGTCAACGTGTCAGTCATGATCAGTCAAGAATTCCTTTGAAGTCTTTATGTCGGTCAACTAAAACGCTTTCAGTCTGTATTTGGCCTTGAATTTTGATAAGGGCATCAAGCACCGCTTCGGGACGGGGTGGACAGCCGGATATATACACATCCACCGGAATAACCGTATCAATCCCCTGAACCGTGCAATAGTTGTCGTAAATTCCTCCGGAGCTGGCACAGGCACCCATGGCGACAACCCATCGAGGCTGGGGCATCTGTTCATAGATCCGTTTTAAAATCGGCGCCTGCTTATAGCTGATGGTGCCGCAGACAAGCATCAGATCGGCCTGGCGTGGAGAAAAACGTACAACTTCTGCACCGAATCGGGAAATATCGTGCTGACTTGCAGCCGCACTCATGAACTCGATCGCGCAGCACGCTGTACCGAACACCATGGGCCACAACGAATATTGCCGACCCCAGTTAACAATTTCGTCCAGTTTTGTTGTGATTACCGAGTCTCCGAGACTGGCTTCAAGTCCTAACGCCAATTGAGTACCCCTTTCTTTAAGATGTAAATCAATCCAGTGAGAAGCAGTAGAATAAACACCGTCATCTCAACGAAACCAAACACCCCGAGCTCACGCAGGCTGACCGCCCACGGATACATGAAGACCGCCTCAATATCAAAAATCAGAAACAGGATGGCAAGCAGGTAAAACTTTACACTGAACTTCTGGTCGGCCATACCGACCATCTGTTTGATACCACTTTCGTAAGGATCGTTTTTCGCCTCACCGCCGGATCGGGGGCCAAAAACTGCTGTCAACACGATGATAAGAGGAATAACAAGAGCGAGTCCGATAAAAATAAATCCGGATAAAACCAATTCCGCCGACATCAAATCACCTCTGTTCTGATCTCTACTGCATTAACGTGTTATAATTGATACCGATAAAATTCAGAACTTCGCTTGAATTACCAAGCCTTACCATTCTCTGTCAAGAAAAGCTCTTATACCACTGAGCAAACCCTGTTTTACAGGGACCACAACTCAACCGAAAACCCTTGTGCCGATTATGCCAGCTGTGCTCGAAATCCCCTTCAAGGCCAATACTGTCTTGCCGGCCTCCCCGTATCGGCCTTTTCTGTCCGGTCAAAACCAGAGCGCCGACTAAATGGCACATGCAGCACAGTCTTTTATATGGACTCGACTGTATTGTATCCTCTAATCAGTAATATGTAACGAAAAAGCAATCAGAACTGATAAAGCAGAATCCCATTGCCCGGATTACCCAAATCCATTTACCCGGCCCACAACATAATCGATATCTTCTGTGGTTATATCGAGATGAATAACCAGCCTGACCCGTCGACCATCAAGAATCAGGATATTATGCTCGGCCATAAAGGATTTGAACCTGTCGGCCAACTGATCGGGCGGTGTTACAAACACCATATTGGTCTGTGCCTCAGCGTACTCAACCTCAAATCCGTCAATTTTCCCCAAGCCTTCGGCCAAATGGCGGGCATTATCGTGGTCGTATTGTAGCCGCTCGCAGTTATTCTCCAGGGCATACAGGCCTGCTGCCCCGATAATCCCTGCCTGGCGCATGCCACCACCAAGCATTTTGCGCCAGCGCCGAGCGGCTCGAATGGTCTTTTCGTCACCGCAGAGAACTGAACCTACCGGTGCCCCAAGTCCCTTTGAGAGACAGACCGAGATCGTATCGAAATGTGTGCTGATCTCCGTAACAGCTACCCCACTTTTGACCGCTGCATTGAAAATTCTGGCTCCATCGAGATGAAGCCGTAAATTGTTGGCTCTGGCACATCTGGCAGCTTCTGCAAAATAATCAAGCGAGACAGCCAGGCCGTTGTGGGTATTCTCCAGACAAAGAAGCCGGGACCGGGCAAAATGGAAATCATCAGGTTTTATCACTTGCTGGACCTTGATCAGATCCATTGAACCATCTGCCTCAAGATCAAGCGGCTGCGGTTGGATCGAGCCGAGAACTGCAGCACCTCCGGCTTCGTAGCGATAGGTGTGGGCAGCCTGTCCGACAATATATTCATCACCGCGCTGGCAATGGGAAAGCAGGGCCAATAGGTTGGTTTGAGTACCGCTCGAGGCAAAAATAGCAGCTTCCGTACCAAGGATCTGGGCAGCGGTCTGCTCCAGCCGGTTAATGGTCGGATCATCGCCAAAGACATCGTCTCCAACAGGTGCTTGAGCCATGACTGTACGCATTTCCGGAGTCGGCTGTGTTACGGTATCACTTCTCAAATCAATCTGTCTCATCTTATCTTCCTTGTGGTTCCATATGAATTGTTGCCTCAATATCGAGTTGTTCACGGAGTTCTCGTTCAATATTGTGTGCCTGGTCGTGGGCCTGTTTCAGGTTTAAATCCGGAGCCATGGTAAGATGAAACGTAATCTCGGCATGATTTCCATATCGGTGCAGATGAAAGTGATGGGGCGTCACATCAGGGCTTAAGATTTTGATAATATGGGTGATTCTATCTATTAATTCTTGCTCTGGTTTCTCACCGATGAGGCGGTTAATGGTATTTCGCAGAATCTCATAGGATGCAAAAAAAATCATCACTGCCACCAAAATACCGAGAACACCGTCAACCCACCAAAAAAAAGAGCTACACAAAATACCAATCAGGACGATAATCGAGGAAAGGGCATCGGTTCTATGGTGCCAGCCGTCCGCTTTTAATATGGGATTATCATCGTGGCGAGCCGCCCAAAAAGCGAATTGGGCCATCAACTCTTTAGAAATAATCGAAATAATCGTAACAACGATCGCCAACCATCCGTAATCAACACTGATTCCGTTTCTGAGTTGATCGACCGATTTGACAATGAACTCGAAGCCAATCCAGGCCAACATCACCCCAATAATTATCGAAAAAATCAGATCACTGCGTCCGTGCCCGAAGGGATGCTCGTCATCAGCGGGCTTGCTGCTTAACCAGCCGCTGAAAATGACAATCCCCGAGCTGATTGAATCGGTCAAGGTATGATAGGCATCAGCAGTGAGCGCAACTGATCCGGTCAGCAGGCCTACCCAGAGTTTGAGAAAAAACAGGATGACATTGGCGGTGATCGATATCCAGCCTTCGAGCAGGGTATAATTGGTTGTATTGTTATGTTGCATCGACTCAAGAT
>JAQYVS010000346.1 GCA_030145365.1 Desulfofustis sp.
AAACCGGTAACGGGGCTTTCAACAGGGGAATTGAGGAAGCTCGAACACTGGCCCGGATGATGGTCTCTATCGGTGAGCGGGCGGGCAAGTCGTGCAGTTCCCTGGTAACCGACATGAATCAACCCCTGGGCAATGCAGTTGGCAATGCACTCGAAGTAAGGGAGGCGATTGAAATCCTTGCTCATAAGTGTGGAGGTGATTTAAAGACAGTTTCTCTCTCCCTGGCGGGTGAAATGCTCCTGTCGGCAGGCCTGGCAAAAGAAAAACTCGAAGCAGAGCAGCAACTGCATCAGGCGCTATTATCTGGAAAGGCCTTGCAATGTTTGGGAAACATGATCGAGCTCCTGGGCGGGGATGCCAAGGTCTGCTCTGATCCTTCTCTGCTCCCCCAGGCAGCGGAAGAAATCGTCGTCAGCTCGAAAAACGCCGGCTATGTCAAGGAGATCCTTACATCGCAGATCGGCGTTTGCGCATTGTTGCTTGGTGCCGGACGTTTGACCAAGCAGGACACCATTGATCCGGCTGTGGGTCTATGGATGAAGACACGTCTCGGGGATCGGGTCGAGATCGGGGACGAGTTGGCTCGACTATACGTTAATGATAAGAAAAACCTGGAGACTGTAGTCTCACATCTTCATCAGGCAATCATTCTTGGTGATGATTTCATCGATCCGCCACCGTTGATCTACAATTAGATAGGGGGAAGCCACGCACATGCGCGCATTGATCCTGGTTATAGACGCTTTTGGTATCGGGGCTTTACCCGACGCCTCCCGCTATGGCGATGATGGCGCCGATACGCTGCGCTCGGTATGTTTGGCGGAGACTCAGTTGGACCAGGTGCAATGGCCTACTTTGCGAACGATGGGTCTGGGGAATAGTAAGGCCCTATTAGGAGCGGAAATAGCGAATTGTGCTCCTGTAGCACATCCCACCGCTTCATTCGGAGTGATGGCCGAGCGATCGACAGGAAAGGACACGACCACGGGCCATTGGGAGCTCGCTGGAATTGTTTTAGAGCAGGGATTTCACACCTTTGTTCCTGAATTTCCTTCCTTTCCCAAAGAGCTGGTCAGCCGATTCGAAACAGAGACCGGTTATACATTGATCGGCAATCGATCAGCATCAGGTATTGCAATTATTGAAGAGTTGGGAGTGGAGCAGATGATGGGTAAACGAGTGATCTGCTATACCTCAGCCGATTCGGTATTTCAGATTGCCGCCCATGAGGAAGTGGTTCGCCTCGAACAGCTCTATCAAATCTGTGAGACCGCCAGAACGATCTGTGATGATTACCGTGTTGCCCGGGTAATTGCCCGGCCGTTTATCGGAAATCCGGGGAATTTTACCAGGACGGCAGGACGACATGATTACAGTATCGAACTCCCCGGCCCCACGGTTCTGGACAAGTTGCAGGAACATAACATTGAAACCATTGGCATTGGCAAAATTGGCGACATCTTCAACCAGCAGGGGGTTTCCTTGAGTTATCCGGACAAAGGCAACGCCGAATGTTTACAACGGGTTGAGGATCTCTTGAGCGATGCTTCTAGGCAGGATCAATTGCTTTTCGTGAACCTGGTTGATACCGATATGCTTTACGGCCACCGGCGCGATGCTGAGGGGTATTATCGGGCCATAGGAGCGATCGATAGATTTTTACCAAAAATCTGTAAGCAACTGAATAATGATGACCTGTTAATTATTACGGCAGATCACGGTTGCGATCCAACCTTCAGTGGTACTGATCATACCCGTGAATACGTGCCCCTGCTTGTGTATCGGCCGGGAGTACAAGGATCTAATTTGGGCATTCGAAACAGTTTCTGTGATGTGGCTGCCACCATTGGTGATTTTTTCGGAATTGAAAACAAAAGGGGAAACAGCGTTCTCAATTGTTGAAAAGTTCGCCGGTACATGTCATAAGAAAAGACACTTTCGGTATGTGGGATGTATCTGTTCCCGGATCCGTGAACAATCCGATATTGTGAATAAATAGCTGATTATACTAGCATTTCACTCATTTTTCAAAGGAGGGTACCATGAAAAAAATCCGCTCAATCCAAATGGCCGTTCTCGGTCTGATTCTGGTCATGTCTTTTGCTTTACCGGCTCTGGCTGCTGATATGAAAATTGCCATGGTTACTGATGTCGGAGGAGTCAACGATCAATCTTTTAACCAATCGGCCTGGGAAGGGCTGAAACGCGCTGAAAAGGATTTCGGTATCAAAGTTGCCTATAAGGAATCCAAGCAGGATGCTGATTATGCTCCCAATATGGAGACCCTGACGGATGCCGGTTACGACCTGATCTGGGGAATCGGTTTTTTAATGGGGGATGCAATCAAAGAGACGGCAGAACTTAATCCCGATCAGAAATATGCGATCATCGATTTTGCCTATGGTGACGAGACCCCAAAGAACGTGGCATGTGCGGTATTTCAGGAAGAGGAGCCATCCTTTCTGGTTGGCTATATCGCCGGTAAAATGACAAAGTCAGACAAAGTTGGGTTTGTCGGCGGCATCAAGTTTCCTCTCATCGAAAAATTCGAATACGGCTTTATGGCCGGTGTTAAGATGGCCAATCCTAAGGCGGAAGTCATGCGCCAATACGCCGAATCTTTTACCGATGCTGCCAAAGGAAAAGCGATTGCCAACAATATGTTTCAGCAGGGAGCTGATATTGTGTTTCACGCCTCCGGCGGTGTTGGTGACGGGGTAATTGAAGCTGCCAAGGAAAAAGGTCAATGGGCCATCGGTGTTGATAAAGATCAGAACTTCCTGGCACCTGACAATGTTCTCACCTCTGCCATGAAGCGGGTTGACAATGCCATTTATGATACTGGCAAACGGCTCATGGATGGTCAATTTTCCGGGGGCCAAACCGTAGTTTACAATCTGAAAAACGACGGTGTGGGAATCGCGCCTACTTCCAGCAAGCACGTTCCCGAAGCAATACTGAAGGAAGTGGACGGACTGGTGGCAAAGATCAAAGCAGGTGAGATCGTTGTACCTGCAACCAAGGATGCCTTCGATAAATTCTAAATTATCCGTATTGTCAGGATATTCTGCAGGCAACCGATACACACCTCATGGTATCGGTTGCCTGCCACGTAACTACATCGCCGCCTGATTCGGAGTGCAGGATGTGAGCAGCATCGATTTCTCCCATAAAACAGTGGAAATGGTTGATGTCGTCAAGAAATTCGGCGACTTCGTGGCCAACGACCGTATAAGCCTGACCATACATAAGGGAGAAGTTCATGCTCTGCTTGGGGAAAATGGTGCAGGAAAAACCACCCTGATGAACTGTCTCTACGGTCTCTACCGTCCGACGGAAGGAGTCATCCGAATCAATGGCAAGGAAGTGGCCATTACCGACCCCAATGTTGCCATCCGGAACGGAATAGGTATGGTTCATCAGCATTTTATGTTGGTGGATCCCTTTACCGTCACTGAAAATATAGTCTTGGGCATGGAACCTACAAAGGGAATGGGGCTCCTGGATATGGCCAAAGCGAAAAAGAGCGTGTTGGAACTCTCTGAACGTTATGGGCTGGCAGTCGATCCACAGGCCCGGATCGAAGACATTTCAGTGGGAAGTCAACAGCGGGTTGAAATTCTTAAAGCTTTATACCGCGGGGCGGAAATTCTCATTCTGGACGAGCCGACGGCAGTACTTACACCCAGTGAGATCAAAGAACTGGTCGCCATCATCCGCAATCTGACCGGCGAAGGCAAGTCAATTATCATTATCACCCACAAGCTCCAGGAGATCAAGCAGGTTGCGGATTATTGCACGATTATTCGTCGTGGCACCTTTGTTGATCGGGTTGAGGTTGCTGCGGTAACAGAGCATGAACTGGCTTCCAAAATGGTAGGGCGTGAAGTGTCGTTTTCAGTATCCAAGAAAGGGGTTGAACGCGGGGAAAGGAGCCTTTCCATAAAGCGTCTTGTGGTCAAGGACAATCGAGGTTTTGCTGCAGTTGACGGTCTGGAACTAGAGCTGCATCGCAGGGAAATACTGGGGATTGCCGGCGTAGACGGAAATGGTCAATCAGAGCTGGTAGAATCATTGATGGGGCTGCGTAAGGTGGCTGAGGGTGAAATTTTGATGCACGGCAAAGAGATCACCAATGCCACAACCAAAGAAATTATCGGGGCGCACAATATTTGCAGTATCCCGGAAGATCGCCAAAAGCGCGGCCTGGTGCTTGAATTTGATATGGCGGAAAACCTGATTCTTGAGACCTATCATCGTACACCTTTTTCCAATCGCGGAGTACTTGATCACGATGCGATTTATCAGTTTGCCGATCATTGTATTGACGACTTCGATATCCGCCCCCAGAATGCAATGCTTCCGGCCAAGTCATTGTCGGGAGGGAATCAGCAGAAAGTTATTATCGCCCGGGAAGTTTCCAACAATCCTGAAATCCTGGTAGCTTCACAGCCGACCCGGGGGCTTGATGTGGGAGCCATAGAATATGTCCACAAAGCCCTGATAGAGCAGCGTGACCGTGGTAAGGCCGTGTTGCTGATTTCCTTCGAGTTGGATGAGATTCTCAACGTTTCTGATCGAATCGCCGTAATTTACGAAGGCAGGATAGTTGGAGTGATGGACGCTGCAAAGGCCGATGAAAACAGGATCGGTTTGCTGATGGCTGGGGGAACCGCATAAAGATGGGCACAGCCACACTGAAAGAGAAATTTCTTCAGGGCTCGCTGGGAATTACTCTGATGTCAATCCTCTTCGGTTTTCTGCTGGGTGCGATCATCCTGCTGGTGGCAGGTTATAACCCGCTGGAAGCGTATTGGGTGATTCTCAAAGGCATCTTCTCCAGGCCTAAATATGTTTCGTATGTCATCATATATTCTACCCCGTTGATCATCACCGGTCTTTCCGTTGCCTTTGCCCTGCGTACCGGGTTGTTTAATATCGGAGCCGAGGGTCAGTATATCATGGGGGCAATGGTGGCGGCTGCAGTCGGTTATTATCTGAAACTGCCGATGGTCCTGCATGTTATCGTGGCGGTTGGCCTGGCGGTAATGGTTGCTGCTCTCTGGGGTGGTATCGCCGGCTATCTCAAGGCCCGGTTCGGGGTGAATGAGGTGATATCCACAATTATGCTCAACTGGACTGCGTTGTATGTATCCAACTTTGCGATTACCATCGAATCATTTGGCAGACAGGGGACTGGTAAAACCTATGCCATTCAAGGTACCGCCCAGATTGATATTCTTGGACAATGGAAACGGACGCCTGAAGGGATTGCGTTCTTACGTGAACATCCGATGCTCTGGGACATTTTAAAATCACCGGTGAATCTTGGTTTTATTTTCGCACTTATTCTGGCGGCAATGGTCTGGTATGTGCTGAATAGAACCACCCTGGGATATGAACTGCGGGCTGTTGGCTACAATCCACAGGCCGCCGAGGCCGGTGGAATAAATGTAAAGCGGAGCATGGTTGTCTCGATGCTCATTGCCGGCGGACTGGCCGGGGCTGCAGGGGCGTTCCAGGTGCTCGGTGTCAGCCACCGTATTGCCACATTGGCAATTATGGAAGGTTACGGTTTCGACGGGATCGCAGTGTCGCTGATTGGCAACAACAGCGGTCCCGGTTGTGTATTTGCCGGGTTGCTGTTTGGGTCCTTGAAGTATGGCGGATCCAAAATCCAGGATGTCATGGGTGCCCCAACCGAAGTGATCAACATCATGATCGGTATAATTATCTTCTTTGTGGCGATGCCCAAACTGATCCGCATGATTCTGGCTTATAAAAAGAGGCGAGGTAACAACTGATGGAAGCGTTCATCAAAGATATTGCTTTTATTATCGGTACCACGCTGATGTATTCGACACCGTTGGTTTTTGCGGCAGTCGGCGGGGTAATCACTGAGCGTTCTGGAATTATCAATATCGGGCTGGAAGGGATGATGTACTTCGGTGCCTTTGTGGGTGCTGCGGTGGCCTATTTCACCCAGGATCCTTGGCTGGGATTTCTCTGTGCCGGGCTGGCCGGTGCCTTTCTCGGACTTATGCACGCCGTTGCCACTGTCTCTTTTTCTGCCGAACAGATCGTCTCAGGTATTGCTATTAATTTTCTTGGAGTAGGGTTCGCCCTTTTTATCAGCCGACTTGTCTTTGATGGTGCAACCCAGACTCTGACCGTACCGAACAAGATCCCGCTGCCGCTCGACTTTTTATTTGGGGAGGGCAGACTTTTTGCTTCGTCTGGATTTATGGATCTGGTGTTCAACCGTTTTGCCACGGTTTACATCGCCTTTGGCCTGGTTTTTGTCAGCTGGTTTATTCTTTATAAAACCAGCTTGGGAATACGCTTAAGAGCCGTTGGTGAACATCCCGAGGCTGCTGATTCATTGGGTATCTCTGTGTTTAAAATTCGTTATGCCGCGGTTATCACATCCGGTTTTCTAGCCGGGCTTGGCGGGGCGGCCATGTCCATTGCCGTCGTATCAAGATTCAGCAACACACTGATCTCAGGCCATGGTTTTATCGCTCTGGCAGCCATGATTTTCGGAAAATGGAAACCCCAGGGAGCGCTTATAGCCTGCCTGATATTTGGCGGAGCAAAGGGGCTGGAAATTTTCATGGGGGCAAAGGGAGTGCCGATACCGTCGAGTTTGCTGGCCACCCTACCGTATATTCTTACTATTATTATTTTGGTGGGCTGGGTAGGCCGTTCCCAGCCGCCGGCTTCTATCGGTAAAATTTATGATAAAGGGGAGCACTAGATGGAACTCTTGGAAAAAATAAGACGTGCTTCAGCCTATATTGAAGAGCAGATGGATCTATCTCCGCGCCTGGGAATAGTGCTTGGGTCGGGTCTTGGTGCTCTGGCCGAACAGGTGAAAGATCCGGTGGTCATCTCCTACGATGACATCCCTCATTTTAAGAGTTCGACGGTGGAAGGACACTCCGGTAGACTGGTAATAGGGATGCTGCAGGAGATGCCGGTGATGGTGCTCCAGGGGCGCTTGCACTATTACGAAGGGCTGTCGATGGATCAGGTTGTTTTTCCCATTCGCTGCATGAAAATGCTGGGAGTTGAAAGCCTGATAGTTACTAATGCAGCAGGCAGCCTCGATGCCGAGTATCAGCCCGGACAGCTTATGCTGATCAGAGATCATATCAAGATGGTTACCGACAGCCCGTTGCGCGGCCACAACATCGATTCTTTTGGCCCCCGCTTTAACGATATGTCCGACCCGTACGACAAGGAAATCCGTGAGTTGGCAAAACAATGTGCCAGCCAATTGGGCATTGACATGAAAGAAGGGGTGTACTGTTACATGCCGGGTCCGAGCTATGAAACGGCAAGTGAAGTAAGGATGCTCGGTATTCTGGGCGGCCATGCGGTCGGTATGTCAACCGTTCCTGAAGTGATTACTGCCTGCCATGGTGGATTGAAGGTTTTGGGGATATCCTGTATCGCCAATATGGGCACCGGCTTACGTGATCAGCCGCTGCATCACGACGAAATTATCCAAGTGGGAGAACAGGTGCGAAAATCATTTACAGCCCTGCTTGAATCGATAATCCGCAGCTGGCCGAAGGTGTGAATGTGCCTGGATTTCGTTTTTATCCGTCCTTTTTCTGCAATTGAAAAGCGTTGGGCAGTAAATTGTCAAGATAGTAAATACTCTTAGAACTATTGGTTATCAACCAGGCGTCTGGGGCCAGCTCGGCGATCCATTGTCTGCAGGCGCCGCAGGGCATGCAATCATGCTCGCTCGATGATCCGGTATCTTTTTGGGGAGTATCCACACAGTGGACTGCGATGCCGATGATCTCATTTTGTCCGTTCATCAGGGCCTGGGCGAGTGCCACCCGTTCGGCACAGGTCCCGAGATTGGTGGAAGCCGTTTCGATATTGGCTCCAATAAAAATTCCCCCGGCACTGAGCACCGCGGCTCCGACATGGAATTTGGAATAGGGGGCATAGGCCAGATCAGCTGCTTTTTCTGCTGCCTGGAGTAACTGCTTCTGCTCATCGTTCATCGGTGCTGCCCTCTTGATGTTTGTATCGTAAATCTAGGATCTCGATCTCTTCTGATATCTACAGATAATTACTTAATTTCACATATACTATTCATGAAAAATTTGATAAATACAAGCATTGTGTAGTTCTGATTATAAAGCCAATCATTATTAAAAATCACCAAAAGACTGGGATATGAACAGCATCAACGAACTTACCGATTACATGAATTTCCAGGATCTGCTCGAAGACGAAGAAAAGCTGGTTCGTGAAACGGCCCGAGCTTTCGTCAATGAGAAGGTAATACCGATTATTGATCTCCATGCCCAGCAGGAAACTTTTCCAGCTCATCTGGTTCCTGAAATGGGTGAGCTCGGTTTTTTTGGTCCAACTCTGCCGGAAGAGTACGGTTGTGCCGAATTATCCAACGTGGCTTACGGCTTGTTGATGTACGAACTGGAGCGCGGCGATTCTGCTCTGCGCAGTATGGCCTCGGTACAGGGATCGTTGGTCATGTATCCCATTTTCTCCTACGGCAGTGACGAGCAGAAAACTCGCTGGCTGCCAAAAATGGCTGCCGGCGAGGCAATCGGCTGCTTTGGTCTGACCGAGCCTGATTTCGGTTCAAACCCGAGCGGTATGCGTACCAGGGCGACTCGCAGAGATGACGGAACCTGGATGATTAACGGCGCCAAGATGTGGATTACCAACGGAACCATTGCCGATGTGGCCCTTGTCTGGGCTTCCACCGAAGACGGTGTTCGCGGGTTTCTGGTGGAGAAGGGAACACCGGGTTTCAGTGCCCCGCAGATGAAGGGTAAATGGAGTTTGCGGGCTTCGGTCACATCAGAATTGATTTTTGAAAACGTTGTGGTTGATGAAGCACAGAGTCTGTTACCAGGGGTCAAAGGTTTGAAGGGCCCGCTGAGCTGTCTGACCCAGGCTCGATACGGCATTGCCTGGGGAGCACTGGGTGCCGCAGACAATTGTTATCAGACGGCCCTGGAATACTCAAAGACCAGAGTCCAGTTTGATCGGCCCATCGGCGGATTTCAGCTCCAGCAGAAAAAGCTTGCCGAAATGGTAACTGAAATCACAAAAGGCCAGTTGCTTGTCCTGCAATTGGGCAGGCTCAAAGATCTGGGTAAGTACACTCCGGCTCAGGTGTCGATGGCTAAAATGAACAACGTGAATGCGGCGCTGGAAATCTGTCGTTCAGCCAGAACCATGCTGGGAGCCAACGGTATCATGGGTGAATATCCGATCATGCGCCATGCCAACAATCTCGAATCGGTTTACACATACGAGGGAACGCACGACATCCATACATTGATCATCGGAGAGGAAGTGACCGGTCTGGCGGCTTACCGCTGAGCCATTGTTTCACTGTTGAATCGCCGAAACAAATTGAAGCATAACAGAGCATGGGAAGTATCTGTACTGCCGCTGCCTGAGTCAAATATCAAATTTGATCCCCTGCGCCAGTGGCAGACTGGTTCCGTAATTGATTGTGTTGGTCTGCCTGCGCATATAGCCTTTCCAGGCATCCGAGCCCGACTCCCTGCCGCCTCCGGTATCCTTCTCACCGCCGAAGGCACCTCCAATTTCCGCTCCGGAGGTGCCGATATTGACATTGGCAATTCCACAGTCGGAGCCGGCAGCGGATAAGAAGCGTTCCGCCTCCTGCAGATTGTCGGTGAATATTGACGACGAAAGTCCCTGAACCACATCATTTTGCAGGGCGATAGCATTTTCCAGCCCACCCTCGTATTTGATCAAATAAAGGATTGGCGCAAAAGTCTCCTGCTGGACGATTGGATAGGAGTTCTCCGCCTCTGCGAGTACCGGCTCAACATAACAGCCGGATTCATCATAGCCGGGTCCTTTCAGTGTCAATCCTCCTGCAGCAATGGTTCCCCCCTGATTCTGCAAGGATTCAAGAGCCGTATGATAAGCCTCCACCGCCTCAATGTTGATTAATGGACCCACATGGTTCTTTTCACTGAGCGGGCTACCGATTTTTAAGGACCGATAGGCGGATATTAAGGCTGCTTTAACGTTCTCATAAATCTGTTCATGAACGATTAACCGTCTGGTGGTTGTACAGCGCTGACCAGCGGTACCGACTGCTGAGAAGACAATGGCAGGAATCGCCAGTTTCAAATTCGCCTCTGGCGTAAGAATAATTGCGTTGTTGCCGCCAAGCTCAAGGATGCATCTGCCGAATCGGGAGGCCACTTTTTCAGCGGCATTTCTGCCGACTTTCGTCGATCCAGTGACGGAGATAATCGGTATGTTTTTATCTTCAATCATCCGTTCACCGATGGTGGACCCGGAACCGATGATAAGATTGAATATGCCGTCTGGTAAGTTGTTTGTGAACAGAACGTCTGAGAGGATTACTTGTACCGCCAGAGCGGTAAGCGGTGTTCTGGATGACGGCTTCCATATTGTCGTATCACCGCAGACAACTGCAAGCATCGCGTTCCAGGCCCAGACGGCAACTGGAAAATTAAAGGCACTGATGATGCCGACTACGCCGAGGGGATGGTATTGATCGTAGAGCCTGTGTTGGGGGCGTTCAGAAGCCATGGTATACCCATAAAGCTGCCGGGACTGACCGACGGCAAAATCACAGATATCGATCATTTCCTGTACTTCACCGAGCCCTTCCTGCAGCGATTTACCCATCTCCCAGGAAACCAGGGTGCCCAGCGGCTGTTTTTTTGCTCTGAGTGCATCGCCGATCTGCCTTACAACTTCTCCACGCTGCGGGGGTGGAACCGTCCGCCACTGGAGAAAAGTTTTCCGGGCGGCCGCCATACATGTCTGGTAATTTTCTTCGGTGGCCTGATAAACCGTTGCCAGTGACGACCCATCAACGGGAGAACAGATGTGCAGTTCCTTATTATCGGATGATCCAAACCAATTGATTCCGGTTGATGTCCCTCTATTTTTCTTTTTGATTCCCAAATTTTTCAAGATATCCATGGCTTCTCCGCAGACTATCAATCTTATTTTTTATCAGTCAGATACTCTGTTATGCTGGTTTTGCACCCCAACTCCTCGGATCGTTGGCAGGAGATGTGGAAAAAGATTGTCTTTTATTTATTATATGGGCTAATTTCCGTTGAATCAAGCACCTGAGAGTGAGCGTTTTTATTTGCATTGTCAGGTCGTTGCACGAGAAAAGTAGATCATTTTTTTAATAGTGTGAATATGCATGGTGGTATCGGAACATTAAAGCCCCTGGTGATTGTTACTTTGCTGGCTGTTTATAATTTGCTGCCGATTCAAGCGACGATGGCAGCCAAGCAATTTGATAATACTCAATTGCTTGAAGATGCAGCAAATCACGACCCAGAGGCCCAGTATACACTGGCACATCTATATTTAAAGGGGCAGGGCGGCATTTATCTCGATGTCGATTATGCGATTAGATGGCTCGAACTGGCCGCTGCAAGCGGCCATAGGGATGCGGCCTTTGATTTGGCATTGCTCTATATGAACGGCAGAAAAGTAGGAAAAGACAGTAAAAAAGCCTTGATTTGGCTTATCAAAGCTGCTGAACTGAATCAGGTCGATGCTATGCATTTGCTGGGACTTGTTTACAAAGAAAACGATTCTGATCAGGCGGTTCACTGGCTTGAAAAGGCTGCTGCGGCAGGCCACGCGGAATCCGAAGAGGAGTTGGCAGGAATCTGCAGCAAGGCTCCTGATCTTTGTGGCCATTCCAACGGGGCTGGTGACTAAACCTGTTTGCTTCCTTGCCTGAATTGGTGGTTTGAGATTCTGTTGCGACGCCTGTCTGGGCTAAAATGAATCAGAAGGATTCATGCTATCTCCGATCGATACTGCCCCCCTCACAAATACTACACTGTTGCTTTCAATTTCAAAGAGACAGCCATGGGGGCGCTTCTGCAACAGCAGCGTTACCTCATCAACTTGTAATGGAATTTCTTTTAAGAACATGAGCTGAATTTCGTCGATAACGTTTTTACCGTTAAAAAAACGAACGATACCGGTTTCAACGTATTGAAGTACAACAGCATTGTTCACATGACCGTTGATATCGTAATCCGAAACTCTGGTCGCAACTTTCAGTGAGTAATCCGGATTGGAAATCTCTTCAAATTTAATAGCTTCTACATCCACATCAGTTGATCGATCCTGAACAGTGCCGTACATGTTTTCATATTCCGCAGGAACTCTTATTGGTCTGCCTTTGTTGATGTCAACAAATACCCATAATGAGGAAGCTCTGATGATGGAACGACCCTGAGTATAAATTTCAAAGTCACGCAGTCCTTTGAAGCGAACTATCTTTCGTGACCAGGTGTGTATATCAATGGTTTCCTCAAACCGCGGCAGCTGCGAAATCTGGACAACAACTCGATTCAAAACCCATATCTTTCCCGCGCCTAAAAGGTCGTTTAGTTCAAATCCGACCTTGTGAGTATGCAGGACAGCCATATCCTGAAAAATATTGAACAGAGCGTCGAGACGAAGATATCCCTTTGTTGATACATCTCCCACATTTATAATTTCTTCACTCGTTACTTTCATGAGTTAGGTCCGTACAATAAAGAGTTTGAGAATTACTGATTGTATGAGGTGATAATTGGCATCGCAGACCAGGAGTTCTCTATCCCTGGAAAACGATTTAATGTGAGAACACCACCTTAGTTGGCAGCACTTTCTATTGCCTTTTTGGGGATTAACTCTTCTTCAATTGGAGTGGCTGCATCGCGATGCATTGCCTCGAGAAGGGCCTTTGGATTGTTCTTGAAATCCTCTTCAATGGAACTGTCGAACTCAAGTGTTTCGTCAAAAGTGGTGATCAGGTTCTGGTGGCTCCAGCGAGTCAGGTAGTACATTATCATCTCCGGCAGTCGGGTGTAAACCGTTTCTTCAGGCATCGGATCAACAAAACTTGATGACTCAACACGTTTGCCAGAAAGGGTCTGGGTTCGGTAAAAAGCTCCGAGAAACATAAGTTCAGGTGGGAGCGAGGCC
>JAQYVS010000350.1 GCA_030145365.1 Desulfofustis sp.
AATAAAAGCGAATCGTATTGTCGATGAAGAAACGCTTAAGTTTTCCAAATGGCAGACTGGACTTACCGTCACCCCGACCATATCGGCGTTGACAAAAAAAGCTGACGATATCTGTGATCAGGAACTTTCAAGGACCTTGTCAAAATTGGATTTGAGTGAAAGCGACCAGAAAAAGGTTGAGAAACTGGTTCAGGCCGTAGCAGCCAAAATGCTGCATGATCCGCTCCGTTTTCTCAAGAGTGAAGCATGCCGCAAGGGTGAAGAGGCCAAAATAGATATGGTCAGGACCGTGTTTGGGCTCGAAGATGACAATACAGCGGATTGACAGCGACGCCATTGTCGAAGACGAATGGTATGCTGTTCGCTACTCGGGGGAGATACCGGAAGTAGCACTGCAATCTGCCCTCCATCATTTAAGCGAAGATCCAGAGGGACCGCAGCTCAAGCTTACCCGGACTCAACATATCTACCTTCTTGGGGCAGCAACACAACGCTATCTGGATATCGTTCTTCGTGATCTGTTGCCGGAAAACAGAAACACCACGGGTTATCGGGGAATCCAGAGATCCTTTGTTAACTGGCAGCGATTTCAACTCTTTTGTAAGCGATACGAACTGGATGGTTCAATGTTTAGAAACGAGGTGGGAACGTCTCTTCTGAGTTTTCTCAAACAGGAAATCTCAGAGGTGCAGCAAGGTGCAAAGAGCTGTATCAATTGCAGCCATGAAGAGCTTGTCAGATATGCGCAACAACTTGATCTCGATGCCACCAAGATACTTGACGAGATTGCAGATTATTGTTGTTGAAAATCGCTTCTAACCGGATATTTCTTTTTGTTAAGCGCTATTTTTTCAAGTGCTGCGTCCACCGGGTCAATATCAAAGGATCGTGCTATCATGGTTAAGTAGATCATGACATCACCTATTTCCTCTTTGATGTGTGTAAGAGTGGCTTGATCCGGGAGTGAGCTCTGGTCCGGTGTCATCCATTGGAAAATCTCGAGAAGTTCTGAACATTCAACCGATAGAGCCATGGCCAGATTTTTTGGGGTATGAAATTCCTGCCAGTTTCGTTCATCAGCAAATTCTTTAATTCTCCGCTCTAAATTTTCCAAGGCATCTGTCTTTGTCATGGTATTTGTCCAGTGCTTCTGGTATGAATGCAGTCTATCGGAAGAACGACCTCAATAAATCAGCGATGCAATCTTGACCACTATCTAAGATATTCATGAAAAACTATAAACTCCTTTCTTTTGTTTCGATCATAATTTTTTTGCTCTGGTTTCTGCCGACTGCAGGTCTGGCTAACGTCGATGCCGAAGTTGACCAGAAACGCAATAAATTGATCGGTTATATGCTCAGCAAACAACTGCCATCAATTCATTACAGTGACAAACAGGTTGATGATGAGTTAGCACGGGCTATTTTTGATTTATACCTGAAGCAGCTTGATTTTCAGAAACGTTTTCTTCTCAAGCAGGACGTTGAACATTTGCGCAGCTTTGCCGAACAGATAGACGACAATCTGCTTCGTGGTACCATCGTCTTGCCGCAAACCGGATATGAGATTCTCACTGATCGCATTAACCGGGTCGAGACGATGGTTGACGCTTTACTCACGGAAAAGGTCGATCATAGCGCCAACGACACCATGGAGACCGACCCTGAAAAGCTTGGATTTGCAGGAGATGAAAACGAGCTTAAAACCCGTTGGCGTAAAATTCTTAAAGCTCAGATTATTACCCGTTATCTAGATCTGGAAGAAGAGTATCTTGCCGATGAAAAAAAGATCGATAAGGAAGCGCTGTGGCAGGAGGCCAGTGATCGGGTGGCGAAACGATTCGATGATTTTTTTCATCGGCTGCATCAGGAAACCCTGCAGGATCACTATGATCGCTTTTTCAATGCGGTAGCCCGTGCCTTCGATCCGCACACCAATTACATGGCCCCTGATCGCAAGGAAGATTTTGATATCCATATGCGCGGCAGTCTTGAGGGTATCGGGGCATTGTTGCGTGAAGAGGATGGCTATATCAAAGTGGTCAGGATTATTCCCGGAAGTGCCTCGGCACTGGAAGGGCGGCTGCAGGCCGAAGATATTATCCTTGCTGTAGCCGAGAAGGGAGAGGAACCTGTTGAAATCACCGATATGCGTCTCCGTGATGCGGTACGGCTGATTCGGGGTCCTAAGGGAACCGAGGTGCACTTAACCGTGCGCAAACCGGACGGGGCAAAAGATATCATTGCCATCACCAGAGATGTCGTGCAGATTGAGGAAACCTTTGTCAAGCACACCGTTCTTGACGCCGACGGTAAGAAATTCGGCTATATCAATATTCCCAGTTTTTATCGTGATTTTGAGAAAAGCAGATATGGTGAAGGACGCAACTCCACCCAGGATACCAGGGATGCAATCGTCGCTCTGAGAAATCAGGGGATTGAGGGAATCATTCTCGATTTGCGCAATAATGGCGGCGGTTCTCTGGTGGATGCGGTGGACATCACCGGTCTGTTTATCGATGAAGGACCGATTGTTCAGGTTAAAAACAGCCAGGGTATGAAACGGGTGCTGGCAGATGATGACGAAACCCTTGTCTACGGAGGGCCGCTGGTGGTCCTGGTTAATCAATTTTCTGCTTCTGCCTCGGAGATTGTCGCTGCGGCACTGCAGGATTACCGCAGGGCGATCGTCGTTGGCGGGCAGCATACCCATGGGAAAGGAACTGTACAGACCATCATCGATCTCAATGAGAATATTCCATTACTGCATCTGAGGCGCTATGAGGACCTTGGCGCTTTAAAAGCCACCATCCAGAAATTTTATCGAGTAGACGGCGGATCCACCCAGTATCGAGGGGTTGAGCCGGATATCGTCCTGCCAAGTCTGTTCCAACATTTGAAATCGGGAGAGCAATACCTTGACTATTCTCTGGAGTGGGATCAGGATGCACCGGCAAAATACGCAACATATTCCGATAAAATCACCGATCTTCAGGAAATCATAGATCGCAGCCGGGAAAGGGTCAAACAATCGCAAGGCTTGGTATTGATTGAAGAAGAAGCCAAGCGTTCAACCCTTCGCTCTAAGCAGACCATCATAGATCTTGATATCGACTCAATGCGGGCCAAGCGCGAGGAAGAACGGCTGGCAAGAGAAAAGGTCGGAGCCCATATGGGCAGCTTAGAGGAAGATCAATCCGATGATACGGTTATTCCAGAAGACCTTGCTGAATCCGACGAGCAGACATCAGATGCTGAGTGGCTCGTTGAACTTGACAAGGACCCGTACGTTGCCGAATCGCAAATGATCATAAACGATCTGGTTCATCTCCTTAACAGGTGAGTTGCACCTGTTTCAAAATAATAATGTGATTGCAGCTTTCGGCGTAGTCTCTTTTTCAAATTAGTCTTGAAAAAGAACATCAAAAATGATAGTAATCTGCTCTTGTGAATGGTCATTCATTCATCGAACGCTAATTAGCCCGTATCTATAAAAAAATCGGGGATTACTACTAAAGGTTGCACGCATGACGCTTGATGAAGCACTACATAATAACAGGTATAAAATTGTTGACAAATGGGTGAAATACACCCTGGCAACCTATCAATCTTCCGAGTTTTTTGTCAAAGAAAAGGATGCATTTGCCAATCCCATTGGCGGAACGGTTCGATCGTCTTTGAAAGAACTTTTTGCGCTGTTGAGAAAAGGCGAAGACTCTGCGGATTTTAAAAAACCCTTGTCACAAATGATGCATCTTCGTTCAGTTCAGGAGTTTTCCCCTTCCCAGGCTGTTGCGCCGTTCAATGCAGTAAAACACATCACAAGAGATATTCTCGAATCAGATAAAGAGACAAAATCGTTAACTTCCGAATTATACGATTTTGAGTTCAGTGTGGATCTGGCAGTTCTTGCCGCTTTTGATCTCTATGTCGAGTGCAGGGAAAAAATATATAAAATCCGGATTGATGAAATCAAATCTGGAACTCAGATATTGACAGACAGCGCTTGTCCTTCCAAGACGCTTAATAATGTAACTGAAATTAAAAGGTAAAAGTACGTAACCGGTGGCAGAAAGAAACAGTGAAATCTGCTGGAATCTAACTACGGCCAAAACAGTTCACATTGAAGCGAGGTTAAGAAATGAAGTATGCCTTTTCATTCCTGGCGGTCATAGTATTGATTCTGATTGCCTGGCTCGGTTCCCAGATACCTGGTATGCAATACTTTTTTGGTGTTGCAGTGCCGTATCTGGCCGTCATGGTCTTTCTGGGGGGCTTTGTATATCGAGTCATTCAGTGGTCCAAGTCACCGGTCCCATTCCCCATTCAGACAACCTGTGGGCAGGCAAAATCGCTGGATTTCGTCAAGCATGACCGTCTCGAGAGCCCCCACACCACATCGGAAGTTGTGGCTCGAATGGCTTTGGAAATTCTGACGTTCCGGTCATTGTTCAGAAACACCAAGTCGGAGCTTTATGACGGCCCTAAAATCACCTATGAGTCATCCAAATGGCTCTGGCTGTTTGCTCTGATCTTCCACTATTCTTTTCTGGTAGTGGTCATTAGGCATATGCGGATGTTCCTGAATCCGGTTCCCGCCGTCATCGAATTGCTCAATTGGGCAGACTCCATGTTTGAGATTCTGACTCCATCGCTGTACATGACAACGGCTGGTCTTATCGCCGGTGTGCTTTTTCTGTTTATCAGACGGCTCACCAACCGCCATGTCCGCTACATCTCGCTGGCAAACGATTATTTTCCGCTGGTCCTGATTTTTGCCATCGCTGTCACTGGATTTTTGATGCGTCATTTCCTGCGCGGTGGCATTGATATCGTTGCCATCAAGGAACTTGGGGTTGGTCTGGTGACGTTTCATCCGGTTATCAGCTCGGATATCGGTTCTATTTTTTATATTCACCTGTTTCTCGTTTCCATACTGCTTGTTTATTTCCCGTTTTCCAAACTCATGCACTTAGGCGGAGTTTTTCTGAGTCCGACCAGGAATATGAAGAACAATTCCCGGCAAGTGCGCCATATCAATCCTTGGAATCCGGATATTAAAGTCCATGCCTATGCCTCCTATGAGGATGAATTTCGTGAATTCATGGTGGAAGCTAATATTCCGGTAGAAAAGGAATTACCTCCTGAAGAGGAAGCAGCAGTGGATGAGGCACCTGCAAAGGCAGAGGAATAACTGTATTGACCAATTATAGCTTATAAGGATTACTAACGATGTCAGTTCCAAAATTAGAACAATTATCCAAAAGCGTCGTGCAGGGACCGTCCTTGTCTACTGGTGCCATACCGACCAATGACTGGATGGATGTCCCGGTTGCATTCAAGCCGGGAAGTTATGCCTATCCTGCCAAAAAAGACAAAGTAGAATATCTCAATGGCCAGAAAGGGCTGCATTTCCCCAATGCCCGAGAATGGTCTCCCGAAGACGATGATTGGAAGCTTCCGGAAAACTGGAAGGAGATTATTCTCAACGGGTTAAGTGAGCGGTTGGAAAAATTTCGTTCGCTGAAAATTTTCATGGATTGCTGTGTCCGCTGCGGGGCTTGCGCCGATAAATGCCACTTTTTCCTGGGCACCGGTGATCCGAAAAACATGCCGGTCCTTCGGGCGGAACTTTTACGTTCCGTGTATCGAAACGAATTTACCCTGGCCGGTAAGATCTTTGGCAAGATGGCCGGGGGCCGTGAGATGACCGTCGGTGTACTGAAAGAGTGGTTCATGTACTCTTATCAGTGTACTGAATGTCGCCGCTGTTCGGTTTTCTGTCCGTACGGTATCGATACGGCCGAAGTGACCATGATGATCCGCGAACTGCTGCATCTGGTCGGCATCGGTATCAACTGGATTCTGGAACCGGTTTCCAACTCCAACCGTACCGGTAATCATATGGGGCTTCAACCCCATACCTTTAAGGATAATGTCGATTTTCTCGCAGAGGACGTCGAAAGTCTTACCGGAATCAAAATTGAGCCAACATTTAACAGAAAAGGTGCCGAAGTTCTGTTTATTACTCCCTCGGCAGACGTGTTCGCGGAGCCGGGGCTTTACACAGCCATGGGCTATCTGATTCTGTTTGAGCACATCGGTCTCGATTATACCTGGTCGACCTATGCTTCGGAGGGCGGTAACTTCGGCCTGTTTACCAACAACGAAACGATGAAGAAGCTCAACGCCAAGATGTATGCCGAGGCGGAGCGCCTCGGAGTCAAATTCATCGTTGGTGGTGAGTGCGGTCATATGTGGCGAGTTCTCCACCAGTATATGGATACGATGAACGGTCCGGCTGATTTTCTTGAAGTGCCGAAATCACCAGTTACCGGAACGGTATTTGATAACTCCGCCTCAACCAAAATGGTCCATATCAGTGAGTTTACTGCGGATCTGATCAAGCACAACAAACTCAAGCTCGATAAGAGCCGTAACAGCCATCTCAAGGCAACATTTCATGATTCCTGCAACCCGGCTCGGGCCATGGGCTTGATGGATGAACCGCGCTATGTTCTTGATCATGTTGTGGATTGGGTCGAAATGCCGGAGAATACGATCCGGGAACAGACCTTCTGCTGTGGTTCAGGCACCGGGCTGAATACCGATGAAATTATGGAACTCAGGATGAGAGCCGGTTTACCTCGGGCGAATGCTGTTAAATATGTGGAAGAAAAACATGATGTTAACATGTTATCCTGTGTCTGTGCGATTGACAGGGCTACGCTGACTTCGTTGATGGACTACTGGAATCCCAACGTTGGAGTTTGCGGTATAACTGAACTTGTCGGCAACGCGATCGTTCTGGATGGTGAAACCCGGGGCGAACTCGATGAAGGCCTGCGGACAATGTTATTCTAACCCTGACCGGAATAGAGGAGTAAAAGATGTATAACAAAGGATTGATAATTTCGGGACTGGTTATATTCGTCCTGTTTGTAACATTTCCCATCTGGTTTAACGGTTTGGATGCTGGCCCGCTGCCGAAGCCTGAACTGCCGCCTGGTGGTGAAAAAGAATGTGTGGCTCCTGCTGCCGAGATGAGAGATACTCATATGCAGCTGCTCAATGTATGGCGTGATGATGTTCTGCGCAATGCCGATCGCGTAAAAGTCGCAGTCGGTGGCAAGGAATATCAGAAAGGACTGCAGACGGCCTGTATGCAATGTCATTCAAACAAAGAAAAATTTTGTGATACGTGTCACGAATACGCAGCTGTTTCGCCCACCTGCTGGGACTGTCATATTACGCCCACTGAGTTGGCAAAGAAGGAGGCACAATGATGGATAACAAGAGAAGAAAATTCCTGAAGATGGCCGGCGCAACCGTGCTAGCCGGCATCAGCGCTCCTGCGATAGTCAAGCTGACTTCGACATCCGCTGTAGCATCAGGTGAAGGAGACCATGCTGCTCCTGCCGATAGTCACGGGGCTGAAAAAGCTCACGCAGAGCAGCAACCTGCAGGCGTACGGCTGGGTATGGTCATTGACATGCGTAAGTTTTACCATGATCAACCACTGCTTGATAAAGCAATAACTGCCTGTATCGATGCGCATAATGTTCCACAAATCCCTGATAAGAAAAATGAAATTAAGTGGATTTGGAAGACCGGCTATGGCAACGCTTTTCCTGAGCATACCCAAGCACATCGCTCCAGCACGGTTCACGAGAGCAGTTTTCCTGTTTTGTGCAACCACTGTGACAACCCGTCCTGTGTCAAGGCATGTCCGACAAAGGCGACCTTTGTCAATGACACCAATGGCATTGTTGCAATGGATTTTCACCGCTGTATCGGTTGTCGTTTCTGTATGGCAGCCTGTCCCTACGGCGCCAGGAGCTTTAACTGGCAGAATCCAAGGCCTTTCGTTAAGAATTACAACGCCGATTTTCCGACTCGGATGCGCGGTGTTGTTGAAAAATGCAATTTCTGCGGCGAGCGTCTGGCGCTTGGTCTTGAACCTGCCTGTGTTGAGACCTGTAAAGGGACCGGAGCCATGGTCTTTGGTGATCTGAATGATCCAACTTCAGATATCAGAAAAGTGCTCGATTCGGAATTCACCATTCAACGTAAACCATCTGCCGGCACCAGGCCGTCAGTCTTCTACATAGTGTGAGGTTGTCATGATAGAAAAAACACTTAAAGGAAAACCGGCCTACTGGATCTGGCTTTCTGTGCTCGTCGGATTGATCGCCATTGGCTGGGCCTGCTACTTCAGACAGTACGCCTACGGTCTTGGACTAACCGGCATGAGTCGGGATGTTTCCTGGGGACTTTATATCTCCCAGTTTACCTTTCTGGTCGGAGTAGCGGCTGGTGGGTTGATGTTGGTACTTCCCTATTATATTCATGATTATAAGGCATTCGGCCGCATTACCATCCTGGGTGAATTCTTAGCAATTTCCGCTCTGGTTATGTGTCTGATGTTTATTATGGCCGATCTTGGTCAACCGCTCCGCGGTCTTAATGTCATTTTCTTTCCCACACCTCATTCCATGCTTTTCTGGGATATGTGCGTGCTCTGGGGATATCTGCTGTTGAACCTGCTGTGCGGCTGGGTGATTTTGACTGCCGAGCGGAAACAGGTACCACCGCCAAAGTGGATCTATTTCTTTGTGGCCATTTCCATCCCGTTTGCTGTTTCAATCCATACCGTTACCGCCATGCTGTACTGCGGTCTTCCGGGACGTCACTTCTGGCTTTCAGCAATCATCGCTCCGCGTTTCCTGGCCTCGGCCTTTGCCGCAGGGCCTTCTCTGATTCTGATCGCTTGTCTGGTCATGCGTAAATTCGCGAACTTTGATGTCGGCAAGGAAGCTGTGAAAAAACTGACCACCATCATTATGTATGCGGTGATCATCAATACCTTCTTCTTCCTGCTTGAGTTCTTTGTGGGCTATTATTCTGAAGTTCCGGGTCACATGCACAGTCTCGAGTATCTGTTTTTCGGTCTTGAGCACGACGGTCATGTGTATAATAACCTGGTTCCGTTCATGTGGGGTGCAACCCTGTTTAACTTTGCTGGGCTTGGAATTCTTGCCTATATGAAAATTGCCAAGGTTTTCGATTATCGTTTGGTGGGAACGGCGTCGGTATTGATCTTCCTGGCGCTCTGGGCAGACAAGGGGCTCGGTTTTGTCTTTGCCGGATTTGTTCCTAACCCGCTCGAGGAAGTGACAGAATACATTCCATCCATGAATGAGCTCGGTATTACCATTGGAATCTGGGCTACCGGTTTTCTCCTGCTTACCCTGTTGTATAAGATTGCAATTGGGGTAGAGCACGAAGTCGAACACTAGATTTTATCTTATAGGTAAGACATTTGAGCCCTCGGTTATTTGATTAACCGGGGGCTTTTTTT
>JAQYVS010000405.1 GCA_030145365.1 Desulfofustis sp.
AACATAATAACAACCTCCCGTGGTAAAAAGAAATGATGGTAACAGATGTGTTAGGCACATAAACTGTTTTATTGTAATGTAATATGCATGAAATGTCTTGTTCGCAACAGCTTAAATATAGAAGAAAATAACTCAAATACAAGAACTATTTTGGGGCATCACAGGTTTAAATATTTCATGGTGTTGCATATTTTCGCTACACTTTATCCTAGTGGTATTTACTATTTCAGTATAAAGTAGTCGGCGGGTAAAAATATGTATATATTGTTCTGCTGACAATCAGAGCTAATCGATAATACAAGGTTACGTTGAAACTAATCTATTTGAGCAAGCTGAATATTTGATTGCCATTATAATAGAATTTAACCCGTCGACCATGATTTATCCAGGAGATATAGATGGCTAAAATACACGTCAACCCAAACCGAGCCACGGACAAAGCGGTTCGAGCAATTGACAGGAAACGCGAACAGGAACGCAGGAAGATGTTCATGCTCGCAAGGGATCATGCTGAAGCCCTGGCAACGAGGCTCTGTCAACGACTCATCGACCGTAACATAATAGAAACAACGTCTGTAGAATCCATACGCACATCACTTGAGGTCCAGCTTAAATCGCTTCATATGGTAGAAGCCTTTGACATGGATCTGAAACTGGCTCCGGTCCGCACTCTGGTTCAAGACCCCAATACTGTCTCGCTCTATCTGACTCAATACATCGTTGAGGACCTGATAGATCACCCCGATATTCAGGATATTTTTGGCGAAGACATCGATATTTACCGAGCCATCGACTCAATAACCAAGGTACTCAGACCGAAGTGATCCACCCCGCTAGAGTTCCCTCCCTTGTCTATTGTGACGAGTTAGGGAATATCCGTGATTTCCCGCACCTCTTAATGGCTGGTATGGCGCATAACCAGTACCAGAAACCGGCCCTTGCAGATCTTATAGAACTTCCTCAGGGAAGTGAGCTTTTTACTCTGCCGAATCGAGTGCCGATCGGTACCGATCCCAACAGCGATGAACCGCTTTTGTTTGCAGAAGATCCTGAAAATCCGGGAAAAAAGATTCAGGCCGTGGCTGCCTTTATGGCCCCGGCCCATACCGCAATTTACTCAGCCGCTTATCAATCTGAAAAAGAAGCTCCCCTTCTGCCGTTATTTGCCTATGCGGCCGTCGGCTGGTACGATGGTAAATTCTGGGTAGCAGGATTTCGCAGCGACGAGGAAATACGTCAGGATTATCGTCAGTTCAAACAATCAAAGATTAATCGACGCACCAACCATGCCCTGCAGAGCAATCGAGAAAACAGATTAATCCAGCACCTGGGGAAATGTTGTCTTACCTACCATTGCCCGGCTGCAAGAAACTATTTCCTTGGTCGCTGGGAAGCCCCTCTGCCCACATCGCCTGCCTGTAATGCCCGATGCCTTGGCTGTATTTCGCTGCAACCGTCACAAAGTTGCCCGTCAACCCAGGATCGCATCTCGTTTATACCAACGGTTGGGGAACTCGTCGAAATAGCTGTACCTCACCTGAAAAACGCCGAACGCCCGGTGGTCAGCTTTGGCCAGGGCTGTGAGGGAGAACCGCTTCTTCAGGCAGATCTTTTGATCTCAACGGTACGTGAGATCCGCAAACAAACTGCTAAAGGTACGGTCAATCTCAATACAAACGCAAGTCTGCCTGATGTAGTCCAGAAACTTGCTGAGTCAGGGCTAGACTCAATAAGAGTGAGTTTAAACTCAGCACGTGAAATCTTTTACAATCGATATTATCGACCTCAAAACTATAGTTTTTCAGATGTCAAAGATTCAATACGGTCCATGAAACGAGCAGGAAAGTTTGTCTCTATCAATTATTTTATGCTCCCTGGCTTTACCGATTCTTATGAAGAAACGGATGCATTTATCGATCTGATCGATCAGACCAGGCCCGATTTTATCCAATTGCGCAATCTCAATATCGATCCTCAATGGTATTTGAATGTGATGAATTCCCCTGAAGGTGCTCCTTATCGCGGTATCCGCAACTGGTTGGAGATCATAAAAAAGGAATTTCCTTATTTACAATTCGGCTATTTTAACCCCTGCCTTAACTATTGAGATTTCTTTCAGAAGACCTGAATTGCTGATTTAAATACCCTGGACTTTTTTCTTTGGGACAACTAGGTGAAATCTAGGCCAGGAATCTTGAAACCTGAACAGGGAAAAATAATTCTCATACCTATGTTCCTTGCTGTTTTGGGCCGAATTTAATTGTAAATTTTTTCCTTTCACGTATTATAGGAATGATACATATTATTAACTAGACGATTTGCAGGATACAACCCTATGGATATGAAAAATCATCAACATATGAGACTGACCCCTCAGCGACAGGTTATCTTGGAAGAACTGGGGAAGGTCAAATCACACCCTACTGCCAACGAAGTTTACGACATGGTACGTAAACGACTGCCGAGAATCGGGCTTGGCACCGTATACCGAAACCTGGAATTGATGGCGGAGAATGGGCTTATTTTAAAACTTGAAGTGGGCGGCACCCAGAAGCGTTTCGATGCCACCACGGATCTGCATTATCATATCCGTTGCACAACCTGTGGAAAAGTTGACGATATTAAACTGGAAGTCATACCGCAAATCAATAAAGTAGCTTCTGATTCCACCGACTACGAAATATTAAGCCACCATATTGAATTCTCTGGTATCTGCCAGGAATGTTCAGGCTCAGAAACATACACGTCAACGAATTAGATTTTCTTATCAGGTTGTTTCGTACCTATCTTGTTGGCTAAAAACCCAGGCTGTGAACCTGTGTTGATCCATATCACGAGAACTGATTTATAGTTTACAAGCCTGAGGCTTCCATCATTACCCCGAAGCCTTCAGCTGTACCTCCTCTTCGTAGTTTTGTACTCAAACTAACCAAACAGTTTTTCTTGACAAGCATATGTTGATCACTGTACTAATGAACAATAACATTGTTACAACTTACAATTATTCCAGTTTTAATTTCTCCGTATTATTTAACTAAATAACTGTTATTAAAATATAAAACAAATGGGTAACGGCATTACTTAACAACCTTACTGGATCTGAGTTAGTTACCGGATTAGAGGGAGACGAATGCAATGGCTGTTGACAAAATTGATCTGCTGCGCCGCAAAAAGGAAAAACTTGCACTGGGAGGTGGCGAAGAACGTATCAAGAAACAGCACACCCAGGGGAAATTGACCGCCCTAGAGCGTTTACGTTATTTATTTGACGAGAACACCTTTGTCGAGCTCGATGCTTTCATTAAAAACCGCTGTACTGACTTCGGTATGGACAAGCTCGATATTGAAGGAGAATCTGTTGTCACAGGTTATGGCCGAGTTGACGGCAGACTTGTCTATGCTTTTTCCCAGGATTTTACCGTCACAGGAGGAGCACTTGGCGAAATGCATGCCCGTAAAGTGGTTAAGGTCATGGATGCTGCCGTTAAAGTCGGTGCTCCTATTGTCGGCCTCAATGACTCAGGAGGAGCACGCATTCAGGAAGCAGTTGATGCCCTATCCGGATATGGAGATTTGTTTTATAGAAACGCAATTTATTCCGGGGTAGTACCTCAAATCTCGGCAATTATGGGGCCCTGTGCCGGCGGAGCTGTCTATTCACCGGCACTGACCGATTTTATCTTTATGGTTGATCAGACATCACAGATGTTTATCACCGGTCCCCAGGTTATCAAAACCGTTACTGGCGAACTGATTTCTGCTGAGGATCTTGGCGGAGCCATGACTCACAACAAGATAAGCGGTAACGTTCATTTCATTTCCGATTCAGATCAGGATTGCATCGATCAGATTCGCCGACTGATAAGTTTTTTACCTTCAAATAACCTTGAAAAAACTCCGAGGTTGCCAAACAGCGATGATCCCAACCGTCATATTGAACAGTTTGACACCCTTATTCCGGACAACCCGAATAAACCATACGATATCCATGAAGTGATTCTGCCGATTATCGACAATGGTGATTTCATGGAATACCAACCCTATTTCGCCACCAATCTGATTACCGGACTGGCCCGGATTAACGGACAAGCGATCGGCATTGTTGCCAACCAGCCAACCATGATGGCGGGCTGTCTCGACATCAATGCCGGTGATAAAGCTGCCCGGTTTATAAGAACCTGCGATTCCTTCAATATCCCGCTGCTCACATTTGTTGACGTACCCGGATTTCTCCCCGGCAGCGCCCAGGAATATGGTGGAATTATCAGGCATGGGGCAAAAATTCTCTACGCCTACAGTGAAGCCAACGTACCAAAAGTGACGTTGATAACCCGGAAGGCTTACGGCGGTGCCTATGTTGCGATGTGCTCCAAGTCTCTGGGCGCAGATATGGTTTTTGCCTGGCCCACGGCGGAAATTGCAGTTATGGGATCGGAAGGTGCCGTTAACATCATCTTTAAAAATGATATCAGTAAAGCAGACAACAAAGAAGAAACCAAAAAGCGGATACTGGAGGAATACAAGGCCGAATTTGCCACCCCCTACAAAGCTGCAGAACGCGGTTTTGTCGATGATGTCATTGAACCGAAAACAACGAGGCAACGCATTATCGATGCGTTTTCAATGCTTGAAGGAAAACGTGAAAAACGACCTGCCAAAAAGCATGGTAATATGCCACTTTAACAAGGGGTGACAAAATGAGTATTGTTGATCTTCTGGCACTATTCTCGGATCCGGAAAGTCTGAAAGCCTTAACCATGTCCCAAAAAATGCTGGCCAGCCTGGTCACCACCATACTGGGTATGGGCATCACCTTTGTAGCGTTAGTGGTGCTGCAGCTGGTTATCACTTTGATGGCCAAATTCTCGTCTGGCAAACCAAAAACACTTACCCGCAAAACGATTATAGCAGAACCATTATCTGACAACAGTAATGACGCTGTCAGCCAGGAAGAAGTGGCGGCAATCACGGTATCTCTGGCACTTCTTCTTGAATGTTCGCCGGGCAACCTTGTTATCCATCATATAAGGAAAGTAGAAGATTCAGTACCTGTCTGGGGCAGAGCCGGTTTGACTGAGCAACTGCACAACAACATATAAACGTCTCGGGAGGATTTGGGATGAGAAAGTTTCGTGTAGCAATAAACGGCACGACCTACGAAGTTGAT
>JAQYVS010000413.1 GCA_030145365.1 Desulfofustis sp.
CTCAATCCGAATTTCAGCGAAGCCTGTTATTATATGGGAAATACCTATAAGGCCCAAGGGCGTTTCGACGAGGCGATTTCCTGCTTTCAGCAGACGTTGTCCTTAAATTCGGGGTTCGTTGAAGCCTATTTTAACATGGCCGTTATACTGGAACAGCAAGCCCGCCCTGATGAGGCCATTGCCTGTTTAAAGCAATGTCTGCAATTTAGCCCCGAATGGGCTGAAGCTCATAACAATATCGGAAATTTATTAAGGCAAAAAGGTTTCTTGGGCGAAGCCATTGCATCCTACCAAAAAGCCATTCAAATCAAACCCGATCTTAGTGAAGCACACAACAATCTGGGCAATGCCCTAAAGGATCAGGGCAGCTTTGCCGAAGCGATCGTTTGTTATCAAAAGGCCCTGCAAATTAATCCCGGATATGCTGAAGCCTATTTAAATCTGGGAACCACGCTTTCAGATGGTGATCGTCGCGATGATGCCATTGACTGCTTTCAAAAAGCAACCCGGTTAAACCCCCGTTTTGCCGAGGCTTACACTTATATGGGCATTGCTCTGACGGATCGAGGAAATCGCCGGGAGGCCATTGCCTGCTTTCAAAAAGCCATTGACGTCAACCCGGATTACTCGGAAGCTTACAGCTATCTGATCCATCAGCTCCAGCATACCTGCAACTGGTCGCAGCTGAAGATATTTTCTGAAAGACTGGATGAATTAAGCCGCCGAAACACCACTGATGGCCGATTGATCCTCGAACCGCCATTTATCTGCATGACCAGGCAATCTGATTTATTGCAGAATCTGAAAATTTCGAAAACATGGAGCCGCAAAATTGCCGCACCATTTCACAACTTAAAGCCGCCGCTTTCATTTGAAAGCCGGAGACAACCAAAGGCTAAGCTTACGATCGGTTATCTTTCATGCGACTTTCATGATCACGCCACAGCCCATTTGATGCGGAGTTTTTTCGGCCTCCAAGATCGGCAAAAATTTGAGGTTCACTGTTACTCCTATGGCCCGCAAGATAACAGTAGATATCGAAATCAGATTATGGAAGAAAGCGATCAATTCATTGACATTCGTGAGAGCTCTCATATCGATGCGGCCAAACGGATTTATGCAGACGGGGTCGACATTTTAGTTGACCTTAAAGGACATACCAAAGGCGCCCGGCTGGGTATACTGGAATGCCGGGCGGCACCGATTCAGGTTCATTATCTCGGTTATCCGGGTACCACCGGAGCTGATTGCATTGATTATTTGATCACCGACAGGATCGTTACCCCTGAAGACCATGCCCCTTATTATAGTGAAAAGCTGGTCTTTTTGCCCCACTGTTATCAGGTCAATGACCACCAACAGGAAATTGCATCCCGGGATTGGAATCGGGAAGCATTGGGGTTGCCGGATAAGGGCTTTGTGTTCAGCTCATTCAATCTCCCGTACAAAATCGATCCCATCATGTTTGATTGCTGGATGCGGATATTGCAACAGGTTCCCGAAAGCGTGCTATGGCTTTTTGGTGACAATGGGAATACCAGGTACAATCTGCGCCAAGAGGCCGCCGACAGAGGCGTCGAGCCTGATCGGCTGGTGTTTGCACAAAAGTTAGAAAAATCGGAGCATTTATCGCGCCTGCAATGGGCTGACCTGGCCCTGGACACCCGGATTGTCAACGGCCACACGACCACCAGTGATTCATTGTGGGCCGGTGTGCCGGTGGTTGTCCTACAGGGCAGTCATTTTGCGTCACGGGTGTCATCCAGTTTGCTGCACGCCGTCGGGTTTTCAGAATTGGTGACTTACCGTTTGGAAGAATACGAGAAACTGGCGGTTCAGCTGGCATCGTCTCCATCCGAGCTGAAAGCCGTTCGGCTAAAGCTCAACAGCAATCGCCTGAAAAAACCGCTGTTCGATACCGCTCGTTTTGTCAGAAACCTGGAGAACGCTTATCGTGAGATGTGGCGGATATTTCTGGAAGGTCGGGCGCCAACGCAGATCGAAGTATTTGAAGTTTAACGGCAAGCCGGCTGCGTTCAAGCTATTTTCGGTTAAATCTTAAATTATAATGGCCTCTGTAGTCGAGGCCTTTTTTTATTTCCATATCGGGTTTATGATCATGTGTCTGCATGTCGGCGGGCAATTTTTTTATTATGCTTTCGCCAATGAAGCGTCAGGGTGAGCTTCTCAGGCCGGCGGCCAGGTTATTATTGATGTCGATGACAATTTTCAGTTTTTGCGATGATGGAAATGCCATGGTGTCAAAAATTCTCCGGTCTATAAATGCCGCCAATCGAAGAATATCCAGGCGCAATTTCTTGGGCAGTTCGTGATTATCACGCGACAGTTCACTTTGAAAGATACTCCAGATCCGCTGGTTGTACTTCAGCGCCTCTTCCAGCCTATTGTCCCGATCCGGCGCATCCCAGTTATCCCGGCATTCTTTGAGCTTCACTGCTGCTTTGGTGAGCACAGCCGCTTCGATTTCTCGGCCGGAGATGGTCGCTTTGGCAACATTTTCATATGCTCGCAGTGATTGAGTTTGCTTCTGCATCTTTAAAAACCTCCTGTTCGTAATGAATTAATTCGCCGGCGAGTTTCAGCGCCTGATAATAATTGCTGCTGACAATATGTTCGTTGACTTGATCAATCAAACCCAGCAGTCGTGGTTCTACCCCGATTAGATCTTTCACGAGTTCCCAATACGCCTTATGGTAGGTTGTCAAATTACCTTCATCAATATACATGAGCTGGATGGTAAAATAAATCCGTTGTGCCAGTGAATCGGCCTCCTTTTCAGTCATAATATCTTTTTCGCGAAGAAGGGGTACTTTGTTTTCGATAATCAGATCACACCCGGCAGCATTGCCGGCGGTAACAACAGCACCGCCGATGATCATTTTCTCATTCGGCTTTAATCTGATTTTTAATGCCATTGTTTTTTCCAAACCGGGGATGCGCGTGTTAGCAAATATCCTGATCCATTAAATTTTGAGCGGGTTTTCCAATGAAAAAGATTAGAACTGAAGCACATACAGGATATCAGAAGATCAGGTCTGGAGGGAGATTGCTCCCCCTCCAAGACCAAGTAGGAATTAGAACAATCTTAAAACGCTCTGAGCTGCCTGAGAGGCCAAACTTAATGAGGTTGTACCCAAGGCCTGACGCGTTTGCAGCATCAGCATGTTGGCGCCTTCCTCATTCATATCGGCATCCGTCAACTTGGCGGCACCGTCACTCAGGGTGTTGATCATCTGACTGGTGAAATCCTCACGTGCCGTAATAATCGACAGGTTGTTGGAGAGCCGTTTGGATTCGGTTCTCAGCGTGTTCGTCGCCGTCTCGAGATTGTTGATGGAGGTCTGAATGGCCGCTGTCCCTACCGCAGCGTTACTAACCCAGTTCGCACCGCTGGAAGCTACGCCCGTTACTTCTGCGCTCAAACCTGTAATACCGAAGGTAGCGTTGGTGTCTCCGAATCCTGTCAGAGCCAGGGTGGACTGGCTGGCGGCGGGAGCGAACTCCACAGTCATGCTGCCGCTTTGCAGCAGGTTGACGCCTTTGTATCCGGAGTCGACCGCCATCTGGCTGATCTGAGTCATCACCGAACTATACTGACTGGCAAAGGTCCCAGCATCCGTTGCTCCGGAGGACATCGCTGATTGAGCCAGCGATCTGGCCTGGGCGATCAGGTTGTTGATTCCCTCAACGCCCACGTTGGCTGCTTTAATGGTCTGAATGGCCTCGGACATGCCGTTTTTACGACCATCGAGGTCGGAAGCTCTTAACCTATGCTCCTGAGCGGTGAAAAAGTTAATTGGATCATCCAGAGCCGAGTTAATCTTTCGGCCTGAGGCCAAACGCTTCTGGGTGAGTTCCATTTGCTGAGACGTCTTCTGTAGGTTGAAAAGGTTGGACCGCATACCAGAGGTTAATGAAATATTACTCATAGCCATGATGTTTTCTCCTTATTCTAGGTTTTATTTTGGCATTCTTGCCAATTTGTTTAAACTGCTTTTAATGACTGGTCAATGTTGCAGGCAAGACATCGGTCTTTTTACCCCCCTCCTTTCCCGATCCGTATTTTGCCTACAACCCCTTTATCGGGAAAAATGAGGGAGACTTTAGGAGTTTTTTCTTTATATTGTTTTAACTTTCTGTAATACTTGACAAAGTAAAGGTGGCGGGCTATACGGCATAGGGCATAGGGCAGAGAGCATAGCGCATGGGGGGTGTAGAATTCGGAATTTTGATTGCGGAATGCGGCCTTCGACAAGCTCAGGCGAGCCAAAGTCGGAATGGCTGAGCATAGCGCAGGGCACTGAGAGCATAGCGCTGGGGGCCTGGAGCATAGGGAACAGAGTTCAGAAGTCGGAATGACTGAACAGAGCATAGAGCGTAGGGAGCATAGGGGAACAGAAATCGGAATTCGAAATTGGGACCCGCCGTCGTCCGGAGGGATGGGACTATGTCGCGGCTAAAGATGCGGAATTCGGAAAATTTAATGCGGAGGGCTGAGAGCCTGGCATATAGGTTGCGGCAGATGGTTGGAGAAATAATGCCAGGAGACAGCGAATAG
>JAQYVS010000011.1 GCA_030145365.1 Desulfofustis sp.
GGTTTCAAAGATTCTTCTTCCCATTGACGGCTCCAAACATTCAATCAACGCTATCGACTCTGCCATTTATCTGGCCAGACTTACCGGGGCACAAGTCACAGCCGTGTGCTGTTACGATTGGACTGGCAATATGCACGAGATTGTCGAGACAGTAATTGATGAACTCAAAGAAAAACTGCAGCTTCAGTCTCAGACAATCCTGGACGAAGCCGCTCGCAAGCTGCAGCTCGGAGAAGTCAACTTTGTTACAAAATCAATCTCCGGTTCACCGGGGACCATTTTGAGTAAGCTTGCAAAATCAACGGAATTTGATCTGATAATCATGGGCTCCCACGGCCACTCAGAAATCGCTGGGCTCCTCCTTGGCAGTGTAACACACAAAGTGCTCAATACCATTTACTGTCCGGTTCTGGTGGTTCCCTAGATCATTTTCGGCTTCCCTATCGATGATAAAAATCTGAATTTTCACAACCACGGTGCAGATTTTGCCATATTGGTAAGTATCGCAGATACTTCTTGGTCATGAAACTCAAGAAACCAAGTAAAACATTTCGCTGATTCAACGAATCATGTGGAGTGATTGTATCGGTTCTTGCACCTGTCACTTTTTCGATAGATTTTCCCACATTTACAGCTGTGCTCAGATAATTCAGACTTGCGCAGGATTATGCTTCATTGCAGGCAGCAATATAGTAAGGGATGTCAATCAAAAAACTATCTTATTGACATCTGGTCTTACCAGATTTAACATGCTGTTTAATTAAATTTGTTCAATATAATTTAGATAGTACCTAATTAATCAATTTCTCTGGATTAACCAGAATCTTATTCAGCTGGAGAGAGAACTATGGCCACTGACATCTATTCTGAAGCACTTGAATATCATAGAAGCGGTAGAAAAGGGAAAATCGAAGTTGTTGTTACCAAACCTTTTTCAACCCAGAAAGATCTTTCTTTGGCCTACAGCCCAGGGGTTGCCCAGCCATGTCAGGAAATTGCAGACGACAAAGAACAGGCTTACGAGTATACGGCCAAAGGTAATCTGGTTGCCGTAATTTCCAACGGCACCGCCGTTCTCGGGCTTGGGAACATCGGTGCCGTTGCCGGAAAACCTGTGATGGAAGGCAAAGGTGCACTCTTTAAGAAATTTGCAGATATCGACGTATTTGACATTGAGGTCAATACAGAAGATCCCGACGAATTCGTCAGAACGTGTGAGCTGATTTCTCCGACATTCGGGGGTATTAACCTTGAAGACATCAAAGCACCTGAGTGTTTTTATATTGAAGAAAAACTGAAACAAAAAATCGATATTCCTGTATTTCACGATGACCAGCACGGTACGGCGATCATAACCGGTGCCGCCTTTCTCAATGCCATCGAAATCACCGGTCGAGACATCAAGGATGTCAAGGCTGTTTTCAATGGGGCTGGAGCGGCCGGTATAGCATGCGCTCAGATGTTTGTATCCCTTGGCCTACCAAAAGAAAATCTGATTATCTGTGACTCAAAAGGAACCATATACAGAGGCCGTAGCGAGTCGATGAACCCGTATAAGGAGCGGTTTGCAAATGATACCCCCCACCGTACCTTGGCCGAAGCTCTGGTGGGGGCCGATCTTTTCTGCGGGGTCAGTGTTGCCGGTGTTCTGAGCAAGGAAATGGTTAAAACCATGGCGGATAAACCAATCATATTTGCCATGGCCAACCCGGAACCAGAGATATCCTATCCCGATGCAGTTGAAGCCCGACCTGATTGTATCATGGCCACCGGGCGCAGCGATTATCACAACCAGGTAAACAATGTACTCTGTTTTCCATTTCTGTTCCGCGGTGCCCTGGATGTACGAGCCACAGAAATAAATACAGAGATGAAAATTGCTGCGGTTAGAGCAATAGCGGATCTTGCCAAAGAAGAAGTTCCGGACCAGGTACTACGCGCATACGGTGTGGAACGCTTTGAGTTCGGGCCCACATATTTGATCCCGACCCCGTTTGATCCCCGGGCCCTGCTTCGTATTGCTCCGGCGGTTGCCAAAGCGGCCATGGATACAGGTGTTGCCCGAAACCCGATCGATGATCTGGAAAAATATACCGAACACCTGGAGTCGACTTTGGGGATGTCCAAGGCAATTCTGCGCTATATCGCCAACAGGGTAAAAAAAGAACCAGTCCGAGTTGTGTATCCGGAAGGTGAAAATAAAAAAGTTGTCCGGGCCGCTGTCCAGGTAATGGAAGCAAACCTGGCAATTCCGGTTCTTTTGGGCAACAGGTCAAAAATCAAAAAGCTGCTTGAACAATATGGGTTAACAGATCATGGGATTGAGATAATCGATCCGGCCATCGAAGAGGAACGGATTGAGCGTTATGCGGTTGGTTATTTTAATAAGAAGCAGCGCAAGGGTATAACCCTACCCTATGCCAGAGACATTATGCGGCAAGATACCGGGTACTTTGGGGCAATGATGCTCAGTTCCGGTGATGTGGACTCCATGGTATACGGCCAGTCCCTGCCATATCCATACGCTGTAAGACGTGTTCTCTCCTGCATCGGCAAGAACTCAGAGCACAAGACCGTTGCCAGTGTCTATATGATGGTCTTTAAAAACCGTACCCTGTTTTTCGCAGACACTGCCGTCAATATCGATCCGTCGGACCAGCAGCTGGCAGATATCGCCGTCTCAGTTGCCGAGTTCGTCAAGGAGTTTGACATCACCCCCAAAGTGGCAATGCTCTCTTATTCAAATTTTGGCTCATCGGAGACACCCAGTGCTGCAAAAGTAGCCAGAGCCACCTCACTGATCAAAGAAATTGCTCCCGATCTCAAGGTAGAGGGGGAGATGCAGGCTAACATGGCTTTCAATACTGAATTACGTGAAGAGCTGTTTCCGTTTTCCGCCTTGAAGGGTGAGCCGAATATCCTGATTTTTCCTGATCTGAATGCTGCCAACATCGCCTACAAATTGTTCATGCGTTTGGCTGAAGTTGATACCATCGGGCCTATTCTGGTCGGGTTAAACAAATCCGCCCATATCATAGAACGTGGCTCAGATGCTGAGAACATATTCAATCTCACCACCCTGGCCGCACTGAAGGTCAGGCAGAATGTAAGCTCAGGGGGCTGAATTCAGGAGCCTGTTCCCTCATAATCAGTCTTTAGACTGAGATAGAAGGTGATCAGAACCAGAACTGCCGACACAGCAAAGAGCAGCCGGTAGGAATTTTCCTGCAGATAGGAAAGCTGGTCCAGCATTTTACCAAACAAGAGGGGAAAGCCGGCGGCAAACGGCAGAGTCAAAATCGAAGCCATGGAGAAGTATGGGGTGGTATCCGATTTGGCGGCAAATCTTTTCACCGAAGGGGCATAGACCATATTGCGAATGGCCCGAACACAACCGAGCATGTAGCTTACCAGGAAAAATGTGGGCGGGGACGGAATTAAGACAAGCAGTCCCAAGAGAGTAATCGTTATACTTTTGGACATAACGAATTTCTGCTTCAGACTCAGTAGATTCATCGTTCCCAAAAAGATATTTACGGTGATCGACCCAGCGTAAATACAAGCAACAAAGATACCGGCAGCAATTGCCGGCGCTACCCCATAAAATCCGGTTGCATAATTGGCGTAAAAGGACAGTACCGTTAGAATCACATAAAAATCGAGATCAGCTGCCAGAAACACCAAAAATCTACGGTTGTTAAGGATTTCTGCCAACGATTCTTTGGTATGGCGAAAGAATGAAAGAGTATCCGGTTTCGGAGTCTCTGGATCAGCAATCTCTTTAGTCAGTAAAAAACTCAGCGAACCCAAGACAAAGAGCAAACCGGTAACAATAAAAACGTAGGCCGATGAATTAAGCGAAAACGCATATTTTTCTACGACCTTCAGAATGAAAAAGGAAGAGATGATCTTGGCAATATTCTGAAAAAGCATCATATAACCAAAACTGGGTACCAATCTGGCTTCGGAAAATATCCTGACATTATAGTTCAGCCATATGGGAATCGTCAGACCGAGACAGACGGAAAACAGTCCATAGGATGCAAAGAAAAACATCAGAACATTTGAGGCATTGCCAATAATAAGGATGATCAGACCGAAAATGAGAACGGATAAAGCAGTGATCAGGTGCAGATAGAGCACCAGAAGCCGTTTGTACCGATAGTTCCGTGAAAAATAACTGGAAAACAGTGGGAAAAATGAAATCCCAACAATGAGCATAGACGGTACAATACCAATGGCGAAGCTGGAAGCACCCTGCGATTTCAGAAAAAGCTGAAGAAAGGTAGACTCCAGCACAATTGGAAACCCGAGACCCCAGAAAAATTCGGCAACCGATACTCCAATTACATTGCGTCTGAAATAGCGGTCTTTATAACTGTCCATTCAGGTCCGCTTTCACAACTATTGCTGATTATAGATGCGAGAGGATTCTTTTTATTGCATCTGACAACGCTTTACTATGCACCCTCCCGGCAAAGTGCACCGGACTCTTGCCATGGAGAGGATCCCAGCCTGCCGGATCGGCAAAACAATAAAACTGCGTATCCAGTCCTATTTTCCTCGCGGCATCTTCAATGTCAACGCCAAGCAACCGTTGCCCAGCTTCCCATGAAGCTCCGCAGGGTGCTCCGCGAACCACTCGGACCCGGCTGATTTTTCCTTCTTCTATTTCCACCTCATACTCTGGGGCGCCAAAGCGATCGCCATAGTTACCGAGACCAACCTGCCTCGGGAGCCCGCATCACGTGGGCGGCGTCAGAGCCCACTTGCTGGAGAGTTTTTTACCTGACGATATCATCGGGATATTTTTTCGGGCACACAGTTCTGCCAAATCATGAGACAAGTCCCGGTGGATCAGGAAATCAAGAACCAGGTCTGTATCAAGATCAACGGGAAGATACGGGCTCGTATCATCAAGCACTTCTTCCAATTCCTCATCAATGGAGATGATATCCAAGGTAATTATGTCACTTCCATGTTCACGTACGGCGGCAATCTTTCGCTCGCCACTGCCGTTCTGCTGGAAAACCGCAACCCGCTGCATAGTGTTATTCTCCTTACATTCCGCCGCTGGCAGATTCATTCAAATATCAAGTCGGACCCATCGGGTACAGAATCTGTTGGCACTCTCCAGAAGCGCTCTAAAACCAACGGTCTCATGTCCTGCCACCTTGATTGCTCCACCACTGTCACGATATATAACCAGCCCACTAGTTAATTGCTCATCGGCCCCACCGTTTCTGATAATGACCGGTCCAGACATGGGGGTTATATCGAGTTCATCATCCTGGTACTGGTAATAAGCAGTTTGTGCCAAAGCATGGAATTCATGTTTGTTGGCTGAACCTGAGCTATGCAATCCTTTAATATAGCCTGGTTCTTCAACAGCCTTATCAGGCACCAGCAACACACACGTACAATCGGTAATATGTGTTGCATCAAACTCAAGGGTAATCATATCGCTGCTCATACCTTGAATCGTTTTCTTATTTCGGTTGAGACGTCCCTTGTCAGTTCAAGTACTCGCGTTGTCTGCTCCTGTGAAACGGTTCCCGTACCGCAACTCGGAGTGATCAACGTTTGCTCAAATATGGTCTGTTCAGAAATGCCAAGTCCAGTCAACTCTTTCAGTTGTTCAAACCATGTTTCAACAAGGCCTTCACTGGATTCCTGTTCAATGAATTCAGGTGCAGTCGGCACGATTCCCGAAGCGAGAATGCCGCCGCGGGAGAAAAAGGATTTCAGATGATCGGGAAACAGGATCAGCTTGTCAAAATATGAATATGCGTCAAAACTGACGATATCGACTCCGGTATCAAAAATAACCGGCCATTCGGTATTGGCACACACATGAATTCCGGTCAAGCCACCCTCTTCCTTGACTCCGGCAAACACTTCACCGAAGCAATTTTTAATATCGTCGGGTGTAATGGTAATAAAGGCCGAGGACCCGAACCCTGCCAGTCCAGGCTCATCGAAAAAGACCAGCGGGCTATCTTTAATTTCAGCCATTTTTCTGGTTTGATATTTCGCCTTGAGGGCCAGCAGCTTTAATGCTGCATCACGGATCTGATCATCATAAAACAGGGCTCTGCCCTTTTGATCCACTAGACCGGTGCAAAAGGTTATAGGTCCGGTCAACTGCCCTTTCAAAGCAACCAGGTCCTGCTGCCTCTGTTGTGCAGCTGCAAGAAAAGCATAAAACCCTGCTGACTCAAAGGCCGACATGGCAAAACGAGAATCTTCAAGTTTACTCATCCCTTCACTTACCGACAGATAATCTTCGAAAAATGAGAGAAATTCAGTTTCAAAATCAGCCGTTGAACTATCAATATAGGTCTTATCGTTCTTATGCGTTATCCCGGGCATGCCTGGCAGAAACTGGAGCAGCATTCCTTCTTCTTTATAATGAGGAAGCTGGGGCCATAACGGGATCTGCGGGGTATAATCAAAAATCAGTTCCACCGCCTCCCGGTGGTCTTTATGAGGCAGGCTGCCGATCAATACCGGCAAACTTTCAGCGACAAATTGAGCCATATGACACCTTTTAAATTACTATGCAGATTACTTCGACCAACAACACCAGAGAACAGTAATCCTCTGAATTTTCTTGTCACCATTTTTTTATCAGGTTCAGATATATAACCAATTTTTCCAAAATGTTATTGAGGTATTGGCAAATTAATGATTAAGACTTATTGATTATCTATGTTTGTTATAGAAACAACCATACGCAGATATGGAAGAGTCAAACAAGATGTTGTACCAACATAACTGGCAACAGAACTGGATAACAAATCAACAGAGAGGGAGCCATGAAAATCAGCCGCGATAAAACTTTGGTAGAACTTACACCTGAAACACCTGAAGAGGTTAAGGATTTGGAAGCTCTTTGGAGAGTCATTATCGATTGTGTTAAATCCAACAAGAAACTGGTTCCGGTCGGTGAGTACATCCCGGGTCAAAAGGAGATTGCCCGCTTTAATATTGAGGATTAATTTCCGTAAACCCCGATTTATACAGACCACTTCCATGCCCCGGTGGAAACAAGCGTTTCCATCGGGGCATCTTTTTAAAACCAAGAGCAAGCGACCAGAATCATTATGGAGTTTGTTAATTTCTCCATAGAAATTTTTCTACTCCTCTTTCTGGCAGGAATGGTCGCCGGTTTTATTGATTCAATTGCCGGGGGCGGCGGACTTATTGCCCTGCCGGTTCTGCTCTTCATCGGCTTACCTCCCCAGTCGGCACTGGGTACCTTGAAACTTCAGGGAAGTTTTGGCACCTTTTCGGCCTCTTACAATTTCTTTAGAAAAGGCCATATCACATTAAAAGAAGCATTACCCGGTATACTCTTCACCCTTTCAGGAGCAAGCTGCGGAGCCCTGCTCGTGCAGATGTTGAACCCCTATTTTCTGGAGCCACTGATCCCTGTTCTGCTGTTGGGCGTTTTTATCTACACCCTTTTTTCCAGCAAGATAGGTGAAAAAGATTGCCAATCGAAGATGAACTCTTTGCTCTATTATGGAATCTTTGGAGTGACGCTCGGCTTCTACGATGGGTTTTTCGGCCCGGGGACGGGATCTTTCTGGACGTTTTCGCTGATGACTCTCGCAGGTTACAATATGGTCAAGGCAGTCGGTTACACAAAGATCATGAATTTCACGAGCAATATCATTTCCTTAATTTGGTTTATTGCAGGCGGTAATGTTGTTTACGCCATAGGACTGACCATGGCAGCCGGTCAATTGATCGGTGCCCGTATCGGCTCAAATCTTGCCATTTCAAATGGTAAAAGAATTATTAAACCCCTGTATCTAACAGTGGTTTTTGTTACTATTGTACGGCTTCTCTATACCAATTTCATCTCAATGACCTAGAGAAAATGACTCCTGCCATTAACGATCTAAAGAAAAGAAAAATCTCTTTTACTCTACATAAATATATCCACGACCCGGCCCATCAATCCTATGGCCTCGAGGCAGCAGAGAAGCTAAATCTTGATCCGGAGCGGGTATTGAAGACGTTGGTGGTTCAACTTGATAATAATGAACTGGGAGTTGCCATAGTGCCGGTAACCAGACAGCTCAACATGAAAGCATTGGCAAAGTTTTTCGGGGTAAAAAAAATCTCGATGGCAGAAGGTATATTAGTTGAAAAATCAACAGGTTACGTTCTAGGCGGGGTGAGTCCACTGGCACAGAAGAAGCGCCTGAAAACGGTGCTGGACAGCTCGGCTGAGAAATACCAAACCATCTTTGTCAGCGGCGGACGGCGTGGCCTGGAAATTGAGCTTAAGCCGACAGATCTTCTCAGACTGACAGGAGCAGCAACTGCTGCAGTCAGTTGATCTATTTCTGATCTCTGTAGGACATTAATCTGGAGGTTATTGAAGACAGTTCTTGAGGTGCCTGATTGATGTCGTCAAAAGGACGCTTCCCATACCGGTCGGCATCAATAATCTCGTCATGTTCCGGTAAAAATCCGATAATTTCAAAATCAGCCAGGGTTGATTTTATCAGTTCCTTATCTTCATCGTTCTTGATTCGGTTTCCCAGTACCACGATTCTCTTGATACCAATGTCTTGACCGAGTTTTTTTATTTTCTCAGCCGCCAGTCTGCTCCTCGCACCGGGATTTACCACGATTACCAGGGCATCAACATAGGCCGAAGTTCCCCTACCCAGATGCTCCACTCCCGCTTCCATATCCATCAAGACAATATCATCGCGAACCAATACCAGGTGAGTCATCAAGGCCTTTAAGATTGTACTCTCCGGGCATATACAGCCGCTACCGCCCTGTTGAACCGTACCCATAACCAGCAGTTTTACCCGATCTCGTTCACGGGAAAAACGCTCAGGGATATCATCTACTTTCGGATTCAGGGTAAAAAACCCGCCCATGGTACCCGGTTCTGCACCGGTTCGTTCTGCAATGAGCTCCCGAAGTTCAGCAATTGGTGTGATCGGTTCATGTTCATCGATGCCTAATGCTGCAGCCAGATTCGAGACAGGGTCTGCATCGATTGCGATCACCTTATTATCAGCATCAGAAGCAAGACTTCTTGCCAATAGAGCAGAAATCGTTGTCTTACCGACTCCCCCCTTACCTCCAATTGCTATTTTCAATCCCATCTCTCGTCTCCTGCCGGTCTTATCTATACAGCGTTATTTGATAACTTTTCCTTCACTGTCCACCATGGCAATGGTAAAACCGCTTTTTTCAGCATCTTGATTCAGTTCATCAAGGTGAATGGCCTGAACCTCATATTTTTCTCCCTTCTTTCTGGGAAGGCTTAAAAAACAATCGTTAGCTGCTTCTTTGCTGGGAAATGTTGGAATAAAATTTACTTCTTGTTCCTCACTGTAGAGTCCAAGATAGTGGCCATCTCCGTCCTTATCGCTGACAACAACCCAGACCCAGCCATCACTGTTTTTATTTTCTTCTTTCTTTTCCATTTGTCCTACCATTAATCGTATTAATCATCGGTGGTTTTCGTTTTTGCCAACTTTAATCACGAAAAAAAGAAAAGCCCCGTTCTTTTTAGAATGGGGCTTTTCGTCCAAACAGAGAGTATTGCTAAATTTCCAGATACGAATCTGAGAACAGAGCCTCTCCCATGATGACTTTAACGGTCTTGACGTAATCGGCCAATTCCTTATCAAGCGAGGACAGATCGGCTGCAGTGCCGTCCATCGACTGATGGACGATGTCAACAATCTCCGGACGCTTTCCTTTAGCCACCGCGGTGAGATTTTCATCAAGCGGATCGCTGATAACCGCTTTCATACCGTAACGCTCGAGCATGATCATATAGGTGGTATTAAGAATCGGACGCAGTTCGACCGGCGGTCCATTCGAGATGTTGGAGAGTCCGCAGGTGGACTTGACGCCCGGTGCGATGTCATCAAGCATCATCTGGAAATCCAGCAGGCTGACCAGCTGGGCCTGCTGGATGTTTACCGGGGTAACAATACCGTCTACCCAGATCCGTTCATTCTCTATGCCGGCTTCATTGGCTGCATACAGGAGTTCAACGGCCAGAGCGGCACGCTCATTTTCATCGCGAGGCAAACCGTCCGGTCCCCAGAGCAGGGCAACCATATCAGCATTGTATTCAGCGGCAATCGGCAGCATGGCTTCGTAGCGCTCTGCCCGAGCCATAATTGAATTGACGATGTGCGGTTTGTCGCAGGGTTTAAGAACCTTCAACCCCTCTTCTATGGCAGCGATATTTGAAGTATCAAGCAGAAGCGGAATATCGGGTACAACTTCCTGCACAACCTCACAGACCCACGGCATTAATTCGTGACCGTCCTTTTTTGCCGGTCCCAGATTAATGTCGATATAATCCATGCCTTTCTCTTTCTGATCAAGCGCCTCAGCCTGAATCGGCTTCGGATCACGAGCCTTGTAAGCGGCGCCAATCACCGTAGAGATGACATTTAGGCTTTCACCGAAAAGAATCATAGTCTCTCCTTTACTCTATAAGTTTTACCCGATAAGTCGGATCAATGGGCCATCCAGCACTCGTGAATTAGCCCCTTTGCGGGATAACAACAATTACAATGCTTTTAAGAAGCCAGGAATATGTGCCGCCTCTCTGGGACCGACAGTGACGGTCCAGCCAGGGAGCTCTTCTTCCACGTCCGCAACAATAGCTGCCGCGTATCCCGGAATTACTACTTCAGTATGTTTGACCTTATCGGCGATACCACACTTCTTGATAAAGAGCCCGACATCATCGCCACTGAATTTTCCGGCCGCCCAGGCTGTGAGAACCGACAATCCTTCTGAATCCTTAATCAACAGCCAGGTTGGAACTCTGGAGGCTTCTATTTCACCTGAGACAATAAAGTAGGTCAAAGCGAAATTGGTCGTCACCAGAATCGGAGAATTCTCATCGGGTTTACCGATTTCAAAAATCCCCTCATCTACCATCATCGGACGTTGCGGATCGGTGAAGATATTAAGACGTTCAAGCATCAGCGGAAATATCGCTTCTGTACTCAGATCTGACAAGACAACAATGCCGCCGTATTTTGACACATACATACCGGCAATGAGTGTTTCCATATCAATGTTTGAGGTCATTTCGCACGGAAAAGCAATGGTCGGAAAACCGACTGAGCGGTTACTGTCCTTAAGAGCCGCCCGCCGCAGAGCCACCATGTCCTCCAGAGCCTGCTTAATTTCCCGGGAACCGGGATCAATAACCAGATCTTTCACTCCCATTCCCGTCAACTTGTCACTCAGAGCGATCAAGCCGTCTATGGAATCCGCCTTGATTGCCAACGGTAGTTCGCTGTCTAGAGCCAGCTTAGCGAACGCTTCAGCATTTGCTTCCGTGGCGGTATAGATGAGTGGGCGTTTAAAACTGCAGGCCTCAATACCTGCTGCCATTACATCGGCATCCTCACTCATTAAAATAACGTTGAACTCCGAAGTCTCAGCGATCAGTTTGGCAAGGGCGGCAAATGCATCCTTGTCACCATTAACATCTTTAACTGCTGCCAACTCCGGTCTCAGATTCAGTCCGACGCGTTCATACTGCAGGGCATTCCAGCCTTTTAGTTTGGCTTCTACGTCAGCTGCCGGGGTATCGGAAGTTACCAGACCGGCGAACATGGTCTGATTGTAAAAGGTTTTGTCATGCCGGTACAATACCGTCTCACCGCCGGTTTTGGCGGTGCGAACTCCCTTGCCGACTTCCACCTGGCGAATCGGCGGAGCCGATGCTTCTTCCAATTGAGCACGGGCCTCATCGGAAACGTACGGACAGGCGTCGAGTTCCGCCTTGCCTGATGCCAGATTCATTGCAAAGGCAAGACATGTTGGAACCCCGCACTCCTTGCAGTTCGTTTTCGGCAGGAGTTTAAAAATCTGCATTCCTGTTAATGCCATTGGTATACTCTCCTCTTCTGTTTTTCGGGTCGTGAAAACAGAGCCGGCCGCAAGATCTCTGCGGCCGGCCGGGGCCCGTTATTATTAGGCGATCAGCGGCTCCATGTTCAAGGCTGGATGTCCTTTCTCCTGGAGGAAGGGCATGATTTCTTCTTCAGTTATACCGACGGTTTCGTCGGCGATCATATCGGCGAAATTCTCTACTCCCATCGCCTTACCACGAGCATTGAGTCGATCGTAGATCTCATCCTTGAGAATTTTCGGCATCCAAACCATGCGCAGAAGTCCGCCATCACCGAGGATAAATTTGCCCTGCGTGATGTTAAATTTGGAATGTCCGACAAAACCAGGTGAAGAAGCACCACCACCCATGACACCCGCCAGTGTGGTAAACTTCATACCACAAGGTGTCTCACCAGCATAATCACGGCCAACAGTCATTATACCGTTGCAGGACGGCAGCATCGCAGCGATAGCTTCACAGCAACCGCAGGTTGTCATCGGGGCATTGACCATTGAATAGAAGTTATAACTTTCAATGGCACCTTTTGACGCGCTTTTGATGAATTCATCAACACCTTCAAAACGGCCAAGCTCTGGGTCAAGGACCTTGCCTTTCTGAATCGGCTGGTTCGGTCCGGTGGGGTTGATCTCAAAAGAGGCCTTACAGTCCATCCAGTTGTATGCGCCACAGAGACCGGTACGTTCCGGGCTCACCGAGCAGACATGGCTTGGCGCGAAAGACTGACAGAGTGTACAGGAGTAAAATGTTTCAACGTCTTCATCAGTCATATTATCAACACGCTCGTCACGCGTCTTGTATTCAGCTCGAGCCCGTTTCGTCAGCTTGTCAACATCCTCTTTATTTGAATAAAGAGTTACTTGCACCTTATCGACAATCTTCTGAAAGTCCTGATGAAACTTGGCATGCAGAACCACACCGATATCCTTCAGGCTAAAACCTTTTTCAATCGCCGCCTTACTGATACGAACCCATGAGATATCACGCTGACCAATGTGCATGATTCCCTGGATATAGTTAATCAGATGATGGATTTGACGCTCCAAGATCGGCTCGAAATCAGTCTGGAATTCACGTCCGGCTATCTGTACATAAATACCCAGTGGGAAGGTATCTCCTTCCTTCAGATCTGTGATATCAGGACCGACAACTTCAACCTTGGCATCTTCTATCTCACCCATATCGGCCATTTTAACCAGCTCGGTACACTGGGTCTTACCACCACCCGTCTGAGCATGAAGATCCGCGCCACGTACACGCTCACCCTCAAATGCAGGGCCAAACGCAAGCGGAATGTCGATCTCGGTTACATTGATTTTCAGGCCACGTACTTCAACTGATCTCTGACAGATCTCGTCGTGCGGTACATTCGCAACAACATGTTCGTAGGTACAGATACCGGTCGGCAGGATCTCAGGAATATCGGTATCGGCCAAGGTCGGGAAACCCCAGTTGACACAACCGGCTGCGGCAACAGCCCATTCGGTACCGACATCGCCCAGAGCATTGACGAAGGCGAAAATACGATTCTTGTTATACATCAACATTCGGCGGTAATCGCCAGGCTCAACACCACCAAAGGCCATGGCTGCCCTGTTGGCAAAACCAAGGGCAAAGATGGCCGAGGAAATATCTGGACCAAACGGTACGATACGGGTATTCCAACCAATCTGCATACCTGCCTGCAGACATTGTTCAACCGCGGTTTTGCCGTTATGGTTGGCGGCGCAGAAAATGTAGAGGCTCTTCTTTTGATAATCTTCAATGATCATCTTGGCTGTCTCCGCATCCGGGGCAGCGCCAACTACAGCTGCAAAACCAGGTGCCGAACCGTCAACAAATTCAACACCACGCTTTCTCAAAATAGTGTCATCAGCCGGACCAACCCAGATTTTACCTGCATCGGTATCCGGATCTTCTGTAAAAGTATAAAAATCCGGCTCATTTAAAATGCGAATGGCTTCCTGAACTTCATAAGCAAAGAGACCAGCCATACCGGCATCCAGAAGTGGTCCAAGATACGGGAGATGGTTCGCTCCTTTTACATGCGGGGGCAGAAGTCCCCGAGCAAAGTCAAGAGGCTTTTTGAGATCTTCAAGAGTCTCACATTTCATACCAGTAAGTGAATAGATCACCGGCAGGTAGTAAGCGGTATTGCCGAAGCCGATCTGCGTGGACGCATCGTAGGATTCGAGTGCTTTTTCAAGCTCACCTTCAACCTGGGATACGACCTTATAACCGCCTTGGATCGCTGCAAATGCTACTAATCGTGACATGCTTTCCTCCTTGTTTGAGGATTCTTATATGAATGATCTTTCAGTCGATTACTTATTCCATGCCGAGTGCTTGACGATCGGCCATATCCATCAGGACACGCTCACGAGCTTTATCGATGCCGAGCTCTTTACGTTTCTTGTCGATATGGGCAATCATCTTGTGGGCATGCTTGATCGGATCGGGTTCGCAATCCCACTTGCCACCGTAGATTTTCTCCATTTCAGTATAGAGATAGTCTTTGAACTCAGGCGCGCCATCGAGCGGCATATGATAGCCGAAGACGGTATAGACGCCAGAGGAGACAAAGTACTGACCGATGGCAATCGCTTTCTCGCTCATCCATTCAGGTGCACTACCGGCAGCCGGCAGATCACAGATGTCATCACCAAGACCGCCTGCCTTGACGACTTCTGTAGCAGCCAGCAGGATGCGGCTGTTGTCAACACAGGAACCTAAGTGCAGAACAGGCGGAATACCAACCGTTTCGCAGACTTCAGCTAATCCAGGGCCACAATGAACAGCAGCCGCACCCGGAGTTAACAGGCCGTGAATACCGGCGGCTATAGCACTACAGCCGGTGGTCAGAACGATGACATCGTTTTTGATCAATTCTTTGATCAATGTGATATGCTCCTCGTTATGCTTGGTTCTGGCGTTGTTACAACCAACCACACCGGCAATACCACGGATACGGCCGTTGATGATATTGTCGTTAAGGGTGTAATAGTCGCCACGGAAACTGCCGCCCAGATGATACCTGATCGACTCAACGCCGAAACCGGCAATCTGGGTAGTCTTGTGCTGCGGAATCATTACATCTGCACCGCGCTCGGTGAAGTTATCGATAGCCATCTTGACGATCTTGTTGGCGTCATCCATGGCATGATGTTCATCAAACTCGATATGGATGACGTTTTCCTGTTCCATCTTGGCGATCGGATGGGTCGTGATCAGCTTGGTATGAAAGCATTTGGCAACATTGGCCAGATTCTGGAAGATACACTGGACATCGACCACCATCGCATCACAGGCACCAGTGATAATCGCCAGTTCCTGCTGTAGGAAGGTTCCGGCCGGTGGTATACCGTGTCTCTGCAGGATCTCGTTGGCAGTACAACAGATGCCGCTGAGCTGAATACCTTTGGCACCTTTTGATTTGGCATACTCAAGATTTTCCTGGGACTGGCATGCCGCGACAATCATTTCAGAAAGTAGCGGTTCATGGCCATGTACGATTACGTTGACATGATCTTCTTTCATGACGCCGAGGTTGGCCTCTGCCTGCAATGGGGTCGGACTGCCGAACATGACGTCCTGCAGATCGGTACCGATCATCGCTCCACCCCAGCCGTCGGCAAGCGAACAACGGGTCGCCTGCTTGGTAAGGTTTTTATAATCCTGATCCACGCCCATCGCCGTACGATGCATGACTTCGACAACTTCCCTGTCGATAGCACGGGGTTCAACACCTTCCTTCTTCCATTTCTCCTGCAAAGGCTGCGGAGCCCGCTTCAGGTATGCCAGTGTACCACCGTTTTTGCCAAATTCAGCGACAGCAGCCTCGGCCACACCAAGGGCGATCTCATCAAGCTCACGATCCATGGTCTCGCCGTCAACCTCAACGGTTGTCGCCACATCAAAATAAGGTGCGATCTGAATCAGTTTTGCCGGATCCTTGATCGTATAGTCTTTGGTCTCTTTTCTGGCAACGGCCAGAAAGGTCTCAGCAACGCCACGACCGTGGTCGGAATGAGCAGATGTGCCGGCAGCTACCATTCGGGCGAAGTTTCGGGCACAAATGGTATTGGCCGTCGCTCCGCATAATCCTTTTCTTGTGTCCTCGCCTTCGATGCCTCCCTTCGGGAGCGGCAAGCGGCAGGGCCCCATGGCGCAGTTTTTACAGCAGATTCCCTGCAGACCAATAGCACATGGTTTCATGGTTACCGCTCGATCGAAAACGGTATCGATCCCCAGTTGTTGAGCTCGAGCAATCATTTCCTGTGTTGAAGGCTCGATTGAAGCTTCTCTCGGGTTAGCGAGTTTCGGAGCTTTTGCTACGGGTTTTGTTTTTGCTTCTACCATCTTTAATTCCTCCACAAATTAATTCTGTGTTTATCCGCAAATATTACAAAACATACCGGACTGATATGATTACACACGCTTATGGAATCTGTTGAGCATATCCAGAATCTTCTCCTGCTCCGTCCTCTGAACTGCTGCCGGAGTCATGGTGATTTCTTCTGGATCTGTTTGAGTTCTTTGAGCTGCCAGCTTAGCCTTTTCCTCAGCCCGTTTCGTACGCAAGGCCTTCTCTTCAGCGTCGCGTGCAGCTTTTGCATCCAATGCTGCCTGTTTTTCAGCGGCGGCCTTGGCTTGTGCATCCGCTTCGGCCTTGGCCTTGGCATCTGCTTCAGCTTTGAGTTTAGCTTCAGCATCCGCTTTTTCTTTAGCCTCTGCATCTACCTTGGCTTTAGCCCCGGCTTCGGCCTTTGCCTTAGCCTCTGCTTCAGCTTTTGCTTTTGCGTCTGCTTCGGTCTCTACCGGTGCAGCAGGCTCTTCTTTCTTAGCCTCTGCTTTCGGCTCAGGCGCCGCTGCGGCTTTCTTCGGTGCCGCTTCTTTTGCGGCAGGAGCAGCCGCTGCGGCTTTTTTAGCTGGGGCAGCCTTCTTCTCTTCTTCGATGGTAAGATCTAGTTCCGGAGCCATAGCTGCGAAATCGATCGAAACATCACCCAACATTTTGTTGATCGGCGCAGCATCACTCAATGAGCCGCCATCGGTCAGGCAGCCGATGAATTCTTTGGTCATGCGAATCGATTCGGGATGACGCATAATCAGGATATTGCTTCCGCTCAGCAGATAGGAAACGGCGCCAACCGCTTCCATCAAGATGCCGCGTTTTTCAGGATCACCCAGCAGCGGAGCATCTTCCACGGTCTGCTTGGCCTCCTTGCATTTCCAAACTTCGTTTCCAAGATTATTGATCATCGGATACTGCAGTTTGTCATCTCCCTGAGTCATGGCTGCCATACCAAGGCGTTCCATAACCGAGTAGGAGTACTCCATACCGTAACCAAGACCGCCGGTGGTCGGGTCTACGATGACACGATCCATGGGCATTCCAAAATTTTCCAGGAGTATATTTATCTGCTTAGCCAGATTAACATCAATCGGTGATGAGGAGATCAATGAATGATTATAACCCATCGCCGCAGCGGCAATACCCTTGTAATTCTTTTCTTCGATGGGACCAAGCAGCAGGTTTTCGTTCTCACAAACCTCACAAACGACCTTGAAAACTGCCTCGTCTTTTTCCGGATTTGCACATCCCCATATGATCAACGGAACATCAATGGCCGCCAGAACTTTTTTGGCCGTTTCAGCAGCTGATTCCGGGCTGGCATCCTTGTCGTTGGGATCAGTGGACTTTAACTGCAGTACGATGGCTTGTGCACCATAATCGTCCACGCACTTTTTCGCCCAGGCTGCCGGATCAGAAATCACGTCCTTGAAAGGAGCTGTTACCGCCTCGGGCCAGTCTTCAGGTTCCATGTCCCATATTTCCATGGCAATGACTGGCTTGTTCGGCATGTCTCCTTCAAACGTATAGAAGGGATAACATGTCTCTCCGCCAACCTTCAGAGCGGAATCACCTTTACCAATGGATATCTCTTTTATACCACCGGTATAGGACTCTTTATTGAGTTCAAATGCCACTTTAGCCTCCTTCATTTTTTGAAATTAATCTCCGGCCAGCGCCCTGAACAGAACAACGACGACATCGGTATCGTCTCCGCTCAGTAACCCACTGGTCTCTTATTTCACACCTCAACCAAAAAAACATGATACCAAAAAAAAATCATACTACTACAATTTTAACGCTTTATATCTAATGTAAATCAGCGCTTATTTCAAACCGCTTTTGCATAGAAGTTCAATTTCTCGAAATTATTTCCTTCCAGTTGGCAACCCGCCTTTTGACCTCGGGAAATTTTTCTATCTCCGTATGCGGAATAAACATCGCCGCAACATAATGGTCCATGTAAGAAGGTGTCTCCGAGAGCTCAAAATTGGTCATCTTTTTGGTCACCTCAACCACATCTTTTCTGATTCGATTGGTCAACGAGCTCATTCGGGCCCCCATGAGAGAACCGTTGCCGATAAATACAACCCGGTCGGCTTCTATCTCCGGCAGCAAACCAATGGTCATTGCTTTCTCAAGATCGATATAGCTGCCAAAACCGCCGGCCAGAATAATCCGCTCGATCATGTCCATATTGAAGCCAACCTCTTCGAGCAGCGTCATGCAGCCGCTGTATACCGCCCCTTTAGCTCGGATAAAATTGTCTATATCGATTTCTGAGAGGATAATATCCCTGCCAATCTGGGTTGCCTCTTCAAAGGCCAGAACAAATTCCCAGATGCCATTATTTTCCCTGATCCGTTTTGTTCCAAGATCTCGATTAAATTTACCTCGGTTGTTGATCACCCCCGTTTCAAACATCACGGCAATCATCGTGATCAGACCGGATCCACAGATACCTTTAGGGCGAACATCACCGACGGTCAAAAGCATCGGTTCACAGCTTATCGGATCAAGAGAGAAATCTTCGATGGCACCACGGGCAGCCCGCATACCGAATTCTATACCGCCGCCTTCAAAAGCGGGTCCGGCAGAACAGGCGGTACAGGCAAGCCAGTCTTTGTTACCGATAACGATCTCAGCATTTGTACCAATATCGAGAAAAAGCGTCAGTTCCTCGTCTCGATATAAACCGGTTCCCATAATGCCGGCAACTATGTCACCGCCGACATAGCTTGAAATTGCCGGATACAAAAGGGCAATTACATGTTCATCAAGCTCAATGCCGATTGTTGCTGCCCTGAATGGTGGATACATGGTCGAGGCAGGAACGTATGGTGCCCGACGCAGATAACTGGGATCAATAGCCAGAAGCAGCTGCGTCATCGTGGTATTGCCTGCAATGGTGATCGTAGAAATGTTTTCCCGGTCAATGCCGGACTTGGCAATAATTTTACCCAGCACCTTGTTTATGGTTGCAATAACTGTCTGCTGCAGTTTTTCCAGTCCATCGCCTTTTTCAGCGAACATCATTCTGCTGATAACGTCTTCGCCGTAACTGATCTGGCCGTTGAAATCCCCATCTTCTGCTAAACATTCGCCGCTGATCAGATCGATAAGCTGGGCATAAATTGTGGTGGTGCCGACATCCAACGCAATTGCATACGTTTCAGATGTTGTATCACCTGCCTGAATATGGGTGAGCATGGTTTTTCCGTCGTCGCGGACCGGACGAACCAGTGTGACGGTAACTTTAAAGTCATTCTGGCGCAGGGTTGAGGGGAGTTTTCTGATAACCGGAATGGTCAACTCCAGCTTATGCTCACCAGCCTGCTGCTTCAGGAACTCAACGAGCCGGGTCACATCCGGCATGTTGTTCTGAGCATCGGGGGGAGGCAGTTCAAGATAAGCTTTATCAACCGGCGGGATAAAGAGTCCCTGTTCTTTTAGACTGCTAAAATCCATCTGCCGTATTTTGGCAGTGCGACGCGGTGAAACACGGTTATCAAAAACAGAACGGTCCATCGCAGATTCCACCGGAACCCTGATGGTAACATCACCTAAAACCGTGGATTGGCAAGCAAGACGAAAGCCCTGATCGTGGTCTTCTCTGCTGATTCGTTCGGACGTGCCTCCGTCGACCTCACCCTGCTCAACCTGGACCCGACATTTGGCACAGACACCTTCGCCACCGCAGGAGGCATTGATATGAACGCCGGCCTGAAGGGCGGCCCGGATAAGACTGTCCCCTTCAGAAACCTCAATGGTTCTGTTATATGGCAAAAATGTAACCTGACACTGACTCATTCAAGCTCCCGGCCGAAAGAAACAGGTGTGGCATACCGTTACGATTCAACCCTGTTACTGTACCCAATAACGGACTTTTTTTAAAAAGAATTCTTGCATTTAGTAAACTTTTAACGGACACCATTCCGTCATGTTTTGGACTGACCAGATACCCAAATTCTTTAACCCATTCGTATTGATACAATTTTTTGGTAAAATGAAATAACCAATGGCCCAACAACAATAATATTTTTCTTTGCTTTAAAAATAATAGATACCTTGCTGCTTCCCTTGCCCTGGTTATCTATCAGCAGATATTAAGAGGAAAACACGAGACAACACCCAGGCGCTGCATCAGGCTGCCAGGAGATACTTCATTGTGGCACACTTGCGATCTACAGCCGATCGGCCAGCTCAACCGCATCATGGATTGCTCGTTTGGCATCAAGTTCTGACGCTTCGAGTACACCGCCGATGAGATGATGCTTCAGGCCCGCCGTTTTCAGCTCATCTACCAGGCCTCTATCAGGCTCCTGGCCGGCACAAATAACAATGGTATCCACTTCAAGGGTGGTAATTTCACCGTCTTGTTCGATGACCAGGCCATGATCACTCACTTCCAGATACTTAACGCCGATCAGAAATGAGACCTTATTTTTTTTAAGTTCAGACCGGTGAATCCAGCCGGTAGTTTTACCGAGCTGCTTACCAGGCTTTGTAGTTTTACGCTGAAGCAAGTAAATTTTTCTTTGAGGTTCTAAAACCTCAGGTGGACAGATTCCGCCCCGATTCAGATAATCGCTATCAACGCCCCAGGACATCATGAAACGATCCCGGTCATTGGCCAGAGACGATCTATGCAGCAGATAGACTGCCACATCAAACCCGATCCCACCGCTGCCGATAATAGCCACTCGTTTTCCCACCTCTGCCTTGCCCTTCAAAACCTGATCATAACGCAGCACAGTCGGTTTATCATTTCCCTTGATGGCCAGCCGACGTGGCCGAACACCTGCGGCAATTACAATCTCGTCAAATCCCTGA
>JAQYVS010000028.1 GCA_030145365.1 Desulfofustis sp.
TTTCTTGTCCTTTTCCGCTCCTGCTTTATTGTGCCTTAAGTTACATAGTTCAACTATGCGCCTCAAGGCACAATAAAGCAGGAACAAAAAAATACGGCGAAATATCACGACATTTTATCGTTGACGAGACACTAGTGATACATTATCAGGTTGCCCCTGACATTTTGGCATGATTTATATTGTTATGATAAGAGCCATGCGTGGTTTTATTGTTTTATCAGATTCATTATCTCTTTATTTGAAGGAATATCAGCCATGGAATCGCCATAATGCACATATTGGAGCATGCCGGACTTATCAACAAGCACTTGCGCAGGCAGCCTGCCTAATTTGAGCGGCTTAACCTCTTGTCCATACAATTTTTGAATTGTGTGTTCAGGATCAGGTAACCCGATAAATGGGAAATCTTCCTCCATCCAATATTTCTGAAAAGGTTTGGACTTCTCTGATCCAACAACGATTATTTCTGTATTCAATTTTACGAAGTCTTGATAATCCCGGCACAACTGTGCCAGATGCCTGCGGCTGAAAGGTCAAGAAAAACTGCGATTGAAAACTAACAACACATTCATCCGGTCGGTAAAATCTGAAAGTGAAACGCTGTTTCCGTTAAAATCGAGCGAAGTAAATTCAGGTGCTTGTTTGTTTAGCTCAACTCTGGCCATGATTGTTTCCTCACTTTCAGTTTGTTTGACAGGCTATCATAAAGCTTATGGGTTGCAAGTCCCCTGTATGTGGGGCCCCGGCACTGTCGTTAGATAGAACCATACAGAATTCAGGGGTCATGATACCATTTAATGACCTTTCGATAGTTAAAACAGTATCACGAGCCTGGAATCTTTAATTTTTTATCACCTCACTGGGGGCTGTTATAGACCCCCCCGGCTATACGATTAGGCAATTGATTTTGTGCATAAATATGTATAAATAAAACCATTTTCCACATTGGTTTCCAAAATAGAAAAACCTGATTTGGTCAACAAGTCCTCAATAATCCAGTCCAGCGTTGAATATTCTTTTCTTATGTGATCGACGATTTCTTTTGTGAACTCAGGGCCTGCGGAGTTTTCAAAGCCTTTAATTATAGTGTTAAAGAATGATGCATAATCTTCAATATTTGAAGGGTAAACCACATCTTTGAGAAAGAATTTCCCTCCTTTTTTCAATAAATTATAAATATTTTTTAATGCAATTGATTTCCAAAAATCCGGCAAATGATGAAGGGCTAGTTGGGTGAAAATTATATCAAATTGTTCAGGTATTTCGTTAAAAGTCAGAAAGCCAGCATGGTGAAATTCAATGTTATTTATTTTTTTTGATTTTGCCTTTTTCTCTGCATATTCAAGCATTACAGAGGAAACATCAACCGCAACGACCTTTTGAGAAAGTCTTGATAGAGCAACTGCAAATTCTCCAGTGCCGGTACCAAATTCTAGAACTTGAGATTTTGTTGTCGGAGTTGTGGCTTCAACTAAATAGTTTATTTCCGTTTTGATGTCTCTCAACTTTTGCATGCGGGCATCATACTTCTCCACTTCCTCGCAATTCTCATAGTCCACTCCAATTTGTTGCAGTTCGTCATATAGCCATTTATTTGTTTTCATATGTTTTTTCCACGCATACCGTTGAGCTATCCGGCCACCGGAAGGATTGTCCTAAAGCAAGCGACCCGGAGACATTTAAAAAAAGTAGCCCAGGTCGGACGGTCCGGTTTGGTGACTGGTTAGATTTTTCCCCACTCAAATTTTATTGCTTCCCGAGCGCAACCATCTACGCAAGTACCACATAGAATGCATTCAGAATTTTCCATTTTTTGGTGGTTCACCATGTCTTCGACAGGAAGGCTCATGGGACAGTTGTCAGTACATGAATGACAATGTTTGCAACTTGCTGGTTTGGCAACAAGTTGTAATGAACCCCACCTAAATATATTTCTTGTTTTCCTGCCGATTATCATAAAGGGTGCCATCCAGCATAATTGATGGCAAAAAGCTCTCTTGCCAACAAGAAAAGCCGGCAGAACAATGAGGATAAAGAGTACAAAAAAGTAAGTTAATAGACTATAGAAATTCCCAATTGAAAGACCGTGTGTAGTTTGAAAGAAAAAATCGAGATATTTGTAACCACCAGCTCTGATCGCCAAGATTATTATTGCAGAAATCCATGGTACCCAAATTAGCCATTTCAAAAAATTTCCTTTCGTTACCTTTTTACTTCGAGCACCAAAGATAGATTCCTGACAACCACCAGCAGGGCAAGCCCAACCACAAAATGCTCTGCCCATAAAGAGTGAATTCATAAGCATAAGCAAAAATAAAATGAAGCTACCGTTGACGATACCTTTTGAACTGGCTTCAAAAATAAGTACGGGTGAAAGGTAATAGAATGTGGCTGGAAACAGAAAGAAGGAAATTAATATAATTCCCTTACGAACTTTCTGCCTTGTTTTCACTTGTATTCGATGCCTCAAAAAATATAATGACTGAGCTCAGGAGCTTGGAAACGCAGAGCGTTTTCAAATCCTCTGAAGCGATTTGATATTATGTGTTTATTTTAGTATCTTTAACTAACAACCATATCAATGTATTGCTTTATCCCCCCAAATCTCTTTCAATCGTTTATCACGACCACAATTCCAGCGATAGGCCTTGTAGCGAATTGGGTTGTTTTTATAATAATCTTGATGGTAACTTTCGTAACCTTTAATGGGATAAAAGATTGAAGCTTCTAAAATTGGTGTAACAACTTTTCTATTAGGAAATTGGTCTACTATTTTTCGTTTAGATTGTTCAGCTATTTCCTTCTCTTTTTCGTTTGCTACGAAAATTGTACTTAAATAACTGGGGCCTTTATCACAAAATTGTCCTTTATCATCGAATGGATCAATGTTCACCCAATAATACTCCAACAAATCTTTATAACTAATTTTATCTGGATCATACGTAATTTCAACGGCTTCAAAGTGCCCTTTATGATTACCTTTATAGGTCGGATTTTTTAAAGTTCCGCCAGTAAATCCAGAGATAACATCGGTTACACCCTCAAGTTTTTCAAAATCTGACTCCATACACCAAAAACATCCACCAGCCAGTATAGTTTTCTCTGCCGCGACATTAGATGTATAGGATACCATGATTGTTAATAAAAATAAGACCACTTTATATTTCATAATATTTCTCCCTTCTATGTAACTGAATAACGAATGGCAGTTACGCCTTCATGTAAATAATTACAAACAGCTACATGTTTCTCATTGGTTACAGGCTGTAATTTGGAACCTGCCCACTTTTACACATTAGAAAAGCAGAATCTGTTACGTATACTTCCTCATAAGGTTTCTGTTCCATATACATATTGTTCCATATACATATGTTGACTTTCCCTTTTGGAGAGCGACAATTTATCAGGTCTGCGCTGATCCATGCTGTTTAAATTTATCAACAACCGTAGCCATCGGAAAGCCTCAGTACTAGGGCGTTATTCCGTTCAGCTTGCCGTTGAGCGTAAACTCGACGATACTAAATTTAGAGCCGTCCTTTACGTAGATGCGCCAGCCTACCTTCTTGCAGAAGACGCCGCGGCCCAAGCTCACGTAAGAGATGGTGCCATTCGGCTTTTTCGCGAGAGCAGGCGCTTTTTTGACCAGCCGTGGCATTATCGAGAAGTCGATGTCGGCAAAACGGAATGTCTCTTTACACGTGGCGTGTCCATCATCCGGCCCGGTGACGGTACCGTTGCGATAGGTGTAGCGGCCGTATCCACGTCGGCTCGATGGTTCTGGGGCGGTTGCGATGGCGAAGTTATCGTAGATGTTGAGCTCGACCGCTTCGGGGAGCTTGCCGGCGAGAGTTTTCGCAAGCCCTGTGACATCTTCGAACAGGTTGCTGCCGGCCGCGGCAGGTAACGTTTTGGTACGGGGAGCCTTGACGGCAACCTTGGCCTTGTTTTTCGGATCCACTCGGAAAAGAGCGTTGCGGGCCGACGTGCGAATGAAAACATCGGGATCCTTGAGGGCCTCGCGGAGAACCGGGATGGCATCACGCGCTTCTTCCCCCATCTCACCAAGAGCCTGAATTGCTGCTTTCCGGACCTTGGGCCATTGGTCTCCCTTTGCTGCCCGAATCAGGGCAGGGACGGCTTCTTTGGCCTTTTTCCCAATGTCGCCAATTGCCTCGGCTGCTGCTTCTCGCACCTCGGCATCAGTATCCGATGTAAGAAGTTTGACCAGGGACGGCAGAGTGTCCAATGCTGTCTCCTTCATCGATCCGAGGCCCAAAGCGGCAACACGCCTTGTATCTGGAACAGGAGAACTGAGGAGCTTCTCGAGGATAGGGACAGCCTCAGTCACATGCGGTTTGAATCGGACAATGGCCAGCACCAGATCCGTGACATGATCATCCCCAGACTTTTTCAGGGCTTCGAGAATGAGAGGTATCATCGTCCGGTTGTTCACGTCCATCAGTTCTCGAAGGACGTCACCTGCTGCAAATCTGTTGTCTAAATCATCATCCCGTGAGCATTCGAGCGCATCGTTGAAGAGCTCAGTTGGTGGAACCTGGCCCATGAGCCCTTTGAGTCCGTGGATTCGAAATCGGCACTGCTTTTCCAAAAGCAGGCGTTTGTATGCCGGAGCAAGTTTGGTCTTGGGAACACCGAGTTTCACCAACGCGCCGGCTGCGTTGGCGACAACTCCGGCATACGGGTCTGTGAGAGCTTTCTTGAGCGCCGGCATCGCAGGTTTTGAGACTTCTCCGAGGTTCCACAAGGATGCCGCGGCGTTGGCGCGAACCGATGCGTACTCGTCTTCAAGGGCGGCAATGAGCGAAGGAACCGCGTCAGTGGCCCCCATCTGGCCCAACCGCCACGCAGCGTCGGCACGGATACTGTCGTCGCGGCTTTTGGCCAGCTCCTTCATGAGATCCTGAGCCTCTTCCCGCTTGGTCTTCGCCGCAAGTGGAGAAATGAAAAGGAGCGTTATGCAGACAAGTGAAAGGAGCGTGATTATTCGCCGCATGGTTTCCTCCTAGGGCGTTTGGGGGTGAGAATTTTCGGTCTGCGGGGATACCGTCACTCGCGCAGCGTTGCGTAGGATCTCGATGACGCGCGCCGAGCGAGCCTTCTCCGCGATTTGCATGGGGGTATCTCCGTCGGACGCTTTCGCCTCTGGATCCGCACCCGCTTCGATGAGCAGTTGGGCCACCTCTGCCGCATCGAAGTTGGCTGCAAGCCATAGCGGCGTTGCGCCACGCGCGTTCCGGGCCTCAAGCGGGGCGCCTGCAGCCAGAAGTGCTTTGACCATACTCGCGCTTCGTCTTGTCACCGCTATGTGCAGGGGAGTCTCGTCTGAGTTGTTCTTGGCCGCCACATCGGCTCCCGACTCGACGAGAAGCTGAAGGATTAACTTGTTGTTGCCGTAGACGGCTGCATGGAGGGGAGTGTTCGAGACGCGATTCCGTGTTTCCAGCGCAGCCCCTGACTCGATCAGAACCTTGACGACGGAGTTGTGGCTGTTGGAAGCTGCGATGTGAAGCGGCGTGTTCATGTCCACACCGCAGAGAGCACCTATGTCGGCCCCGGCGCGAAGGAGCATCTTAACGTTATCGATATGTCCATCATCTGCGGCAACGCAGAGCGGTGTCGTACCGTTCTTGTCGCCTCGGTTGACAACGGCACCATGCTCCAGAAGCAAGCCGAGGATCTCGCCATTCTCGGCTCCGGCCGCAATGTGGAGGGCGCTTCTCCCCTGTGAGTCGGAGGCATCGAGGGATATCCCTCCTTTGAGGAAAAGTTCGACGATCTCCACCTCATTCATGAATACGTAGTGGAAAAATTTTTCAGGGGTAAAGGAAATGTACTCGTTGTCGAGCTTCTTGCGCGCCTGGGCAGCATCGTCACTCAGCGCCAAAGTCGTGTGGAGTAGGAAAACGAATGCGATAGTTAAGGAAACAAGCAGAAAGCGAGCAGCTCGCTTTGGATCTCGGTCTGGCAACAGGGGATCTGTTTGGAGTTTTTCGAAGATCATATTGCGATTGTATTAGGATTTTGAGCCTCAGCACAACGTTTATTCTCCCCTCACAAGAAAAAATTTAAGATACATGTACTGGCATAAAAGAGCTGCTGGCCGTCAACGATATTAAAATTTGTTTCCGATGGAATTGGTTAATAAGGTGCATTCTTGGTTTTTTTGTTTTTTGCACAAGTCAGAAATACGGCGCCAATTTGTAGCACTTTTCGTTTTCCGGTCCGCTACCCTGAAAGTGATTTTTTATCAGATGTTCGTTTGCGGAATTCTTTCCGGGGTATGTCTACCTCTATTATCTTTCCATCTCAAAGCAGATATCTCCGGTTGACATTTACCACATTGTGGTAACCCTATAATATAGAGATTCCGCAAGTTCTGATTGAATCATTTTTTTCAACCTCCAAACAGGAGAATGGACAATGCTTATAGGAATGCGAAAAAAAATTGGCATCACCACAGTCTGCGGCCTCCTGGCCCTGCCTGTCGCTGGAATGGCTTCCCTTTTACCAACGGACAGTGAACTCGATACCACTCCCCAATCTTCCTCGGACGAGAACTGGTGGGCGAACAGTAAGATTACAGACGGCGACGCGCTGAACGGCGCCCTCCTAGCCAGAGGTGGCGGCGGTGGCGGCGGCGGTGGCGGCGGAGGCGGTAGTGGCGGTGGTAGCGGAGGTGGCGGCGGCGGTAGCGGTGGCGGCGGTAGTGGCGGCGGTAGTGGCGGCGGTAGTGGCGGCGGTAGTGGTGGCAACGGTGGTGGTGGCGGCAGCGATGGCAGAGGCGGTAGCAGAGGCGGTTTTGGCGATGGCTCTGGCGTTGCGCCCGGTGATGGCACGGGGCATGGCCCGGGAC
>JAQYVS010000050.1 GCA_030145365.1 Desulfofustis sp.
ATCATGGCAGATTTTGGAATTCAGGTGGAAGCTGCTGTTGATTTTTCCTCCTTTACCATTCCTCAGGGATGCTATCAGCCAAGAGCGTATCACATTGAAGGAGATGCCTCCAATGCCTCTTATTTCTGGGCAGCGGCGGCAGTTACCGAGGGGCGGGTGACCGTTGCCAATGTTCCCGTGCCGTCATTGCAGGGAGACTCTATGCTGATACCGCTGTTAGCCAGAATGGGGTGTAATGTTGAGCAGCAGGACAAGGGCATTTGCCTGACGGGACCGAATAAATTGGAGCCTATGTCTGTCGATATGGGAGCGATGCCCGACGTTGTGCCAACCCTGGCGGTTGTTGCCGCATTCGCGGACGGCACAAGCGAGATCAGCAATATCGCCCATTTACGGATTAAAGAGTGCGATCGTCTAAGCGCCACGGCAACCGAGTTGACCAAAATGGGAGTGCGGGTGGAGGAATTTTCAGATCGTCTGATCATTCACGGACGGAGCGGGGACGGCATGCATCAGACAGAGATCGAAACCTACCAAGATCATCGTATGGCCATGAGTATGGCCGTTGCCGGGCTTCGGATAAAAGGAATCAGGATAAAAGATGAGCAGTGCGTGGCAAAATCGTTCCCCGATTTCTGGCAGCGGTTTGCTCTTCTTGGTTGAACAGTTTTTAGATCTTTATCTTCGAACAACTACCTTTTCGCCGACTTGTGCATGGAGTTGATCGGCGGCGCTGCCATTTTTCACGCAGATTTCCAGTCTCTCGCTGCTGTTTAATAGAGCAGCCGCTCTATTTTCAGCACTATCTCCATAACTTCCTTCGTTAAAAATAATAACTTGTGATTTCAGCAGTATTTGCAGGTTTGCCAGGTAGTTGAATGGCTTTAGATCATCTCTAACAATATTGGTGATGAGATTGCCGAATCTATCTACGCTTTCAATTTCACCGAGTAATCTGTTGTTTGTAAATTCGGGCTTTCTAAATAAAATGGTAACACAATCTTCTTGCCCCAGTTGTGGTCCTACGGTATCGATAGATATTCCGCTACTGATTCTTGCAGCAATCGGGGCCATAATGTCTCTTCCATGAAACGTTTTACTGACTTTTTCCAGAAATTGACTGCGGTTGTTTACCTGGTAGATAGCAACCGGCTGATCGGCCGTTATAATCTTTGAAAAAACACCATTGTCAGGACCGACAAAGAATTGGTTATACGCTCGAACAGCAATGATTTTTCGATCGGTGCCCACCCCCGGGTCAACAATGCAGAGATGGACACTTCCATCTGGAAAATAACGATAATTTTCGTGGATGATCACAGCTGCCTGATGAATATCCTGGGGTCTGATGGAATGGGTCAGATCGACGATAGCAGCGGTACGGTTTATCGAGAGGATCACCCCCTTGAGAACACCGACGTAAACATCTTCAACTCCAAAATCGGTTGTCAGGATGATCGGAGTTTGCTCGGGCATCTTGAAATTATCGCACCTCTTTTTTTAGCAGAAAGTAGAGTTCACCTGTTTCTTTCATATTTCCTGCGGCAGTTTCAGCATAGTGACCATTGCCCAGAAAAAGATCAACCCTGCCGGGACCTTTAATAGCAGAACCGCTGTCTTGAGGAAGAACAAATCGAGAGAATACCCGCCAATGATTTATCGTACCGCTGTCATTCAGAACCGGTCTGCGTGAAACCAGATAACCAATGGCTCCGGTGGGAAGAATACTGTGATCGATGGCCACGGAGCGATCGGCTGTTAAGATCTCACCGAGTGATCCCCGAGGACCATGATCGTCTCCCCATTGAAAAAAGATATAACGAGGGTTGTGAAAAAGCATTTCATCCATTTCTTCCGGATGGTTGTCAAAATACGTTCGCATTGCCTCTATATTAATCTGTTTTGTAGTCATGAGGTCTTTATCGACGAAAAGTTTTCCGATACTTTCATATTCAAGACCGTTTGAGCCCGCAAAATGCAAGGACTTGAGCGAGCCATTTGGCAACCGGATGCGCCCGGATCCCTGAACTTGTAGCAGGTAGGCGTCCATCCTGTCTTTGAGGTAGACCAGTTCCTCTTTTTTCAAAAGATTTTGAGATACGATCTCTTTACGACTCCAGAACGTTACAAGGTTGCCATGTGCATCCAGTCGGCCTGTTTTTTTCGATCCATTTATTCTTTTGACAACGAGGGTTTGGGGAACTTCATGGAGTGGATAAAGGTAAGGATATGTTTTGGTCAAACTTCCTTCAAAGGTTGGTTCATAGTAACCGGTGACTAACATATCCCCCTTATTGTTTCTACCTGAGGCTTTGAAAATGCGAAAATTCTCTCTAATCAGACGGTTAAGTTCGAGGGGGTTTGATTCGGTTTCAACAAGATTGCTGAAGTAGGTGAGGGACTCAATCAGAACTTCTGGGCTGACTCGTAACGTTCCAAACGTCAATGTGTCGTCGGAAGATTTTTTACGGAGGTAACCAATGTGCTGATCTATTGCTTTGATCAGGCTGGATTGCGAACTATCATCTATAAAAAATGGGAACCTGCCGGTGTTGATCTCGACAAGATTGCCGGCAATCAATGCGCAACCGGCGACAAATAAAAATAACAGTCCACCGAGAAGTTGTGTAACAGATGTTGGGGATCTCGTTAGATTCAGCGATCTAAGAAACAAAGGTGGCCCCATCACCTCTAATTAATTTTTACCGATTGCTTCGGCAAGTTCAGTAACTGCCATTGCATAGCGATTTGAGTGGTTCCATTGGGTAATGGCCTGGAAATTTGGATAACCAGCGACATAGCGAAATCCACCGCCTTTTGCCGGATCTATTTCGAGGCCGACTATGGTAAGTTTTCTGTCTCCCGGTGGAGTGGGCAGTTGAATGCCTTGTGCGGCACTCACCGCTTGATAGTCGACTTTCCCTTTTCTTCCTTTCAAGTTGGCACTGATCAGTTCCTGAGTCTTCAGTTCCGGACCAAGATCGATATACACCGGTCCGTTTAGCGTCCAGTGGAAGCGGCGCAGGTAATTGGCAATTGAGGCCAGAATGTCTTCGGTTGAATTGAAGACATCTCTGATAGTATCATCATCGAAACTGACTGCATATTCATGGAAACTGGAGGGGATGAACTGGGTCTGGCCAAACGCTCCTGCGTAAGAGCCTTTTATTTTCAGCGGATCCATCTTGTTCTCCCGGCAGACCAGAAGAAAATAGATCAACTGTTTACGGAAAAAAGCGGATCGGCGGGGATAGGCATCGAACAGGGTGTTGAGGGTCTGAAAAACGCCGAAACTGCCCCTGTGTGTACCAAAGCGGGATTCAATTCCCCAAATGGCGATAACCACCTCTTTATCGACACCAAATTTGGCTTCTATCCGGCTGAGCAAATCGCTATGTTTTGCAAGCATCTTCTTGCCTTTGGAGATCGTCTTCGAGGTAACAAAAAGCGGGCGGTACTTGTAGTAGGGCTTTGCTTCCCACTGCCGATCCATGAGTTCCAGGACTTTTTTATCTATGCTTACACCGGCAAAAAGTGTATCGAGCTCAGCTTGGTTGAATTTATGTTCATCCTGCAGTTCTGAAAACAACGTGATATACCGTTCACTTGCAATATCAATAGGCTGGCCGTCTTCGACAAGATCTGCAGCTTTAGGTTTCTGAGCAGAGAAAGATAGGGTGGGAGTCACAAGCAGGTAACAGATCAGCAGTAGGATCTGACATAAAATGGGCCATGCGCAGAGCGTGGGATGGTGGTTTCTATTCATAGGTTGTATTGAAGGTGTCCAGGAATTTGCCCAACTGGTCCTCGGGTAGCACGTTGATCCCAGCAGCACCAGCGCGGCCCCCTCCGTTGGGAAACGATCGGCAGAGGATATCGGCACTATGTTTGTTTACTAACGGTGCCCGGACGCTGATCCTGAGCGTCCCATCACTGTTTTCGGTAATCAAGGCATGGGCCCCCGCAGGGTTTTCCCGAGC
>JAQYVS010000069.1 GCA_030145365.1 Desulfofustis sp.
TCAAGCGAAGCTAATGTATGGTTAATCGAGCCAAGCCTTGGACCTGTCACCAGGATTACCGGCCAGTTTTGGGTCTGACACAAATCAATGACGGTAACCGTATCATTTAACGGAACAAACAGCCCCCCAACACCTTCGACCAGTACATACTCATACGACTCTGCCAGCTCCCGTGCCGAATTAACGATCACCTCCGGATCGATTATGCGTCCATCAAGCCTGGCGGCTAAGTGCGGTGAGCAAGGTACGGAAAAGACATAGGGGCAGGTAATGCCCATCGCGTCTTCTTCGAACATCTCCTGTCCCGCCAGTTTGCGGTGGGCAACGATGTCCTCGCTCAGACCGGTTCCACCCGTCTGGGCCATTTTCATGGTGATCGCTCTTTTTCCGGTATCCTTCATCCATCTAGCCAAAAGCCCTGTGGCCATTGTTTTACCGATACTGGTGTCGATTCCTGAAACAACAATAATTTCACCGTTCTCAGACAAAATAATTACCCTCTTCTTTGAGCAATGATAAAATAGGATACATAGCTGAGCACCACCCCATTGCCGCTTCCGAATCTATTGAAATAATCATCCACGAATTGCTCATAACGCCTTGGAGTCCATCTGAATCCGCCAACACCGCTCACTCCGGTTGCCTGGATATGTTTAAGCACCTCTCTGGGGTGGTTGAAATTAAGCAAATCACGATCGATATCGGCATAAACAATATTGTGTTCCCGCGAAACAGAATCGCACACCTCGGTAAAGGTAGGGTAGTTCAGACCAACGCCGGTGAGTTCCTTAAGCTCGTGATAGGTCTCTTCACCGAACATCGAAAAGCCAAAAACTCCGCCCTTACTCAGCGCCCTGGAAACTTTACCGAAAAATGCCGCCGAATTTTCCAACCACTGAAATGTTGAAGACGAAACAACGAGATCCAGGTCCTCAGGGAGTTCAAGATGTTCAATATCTCCAAAAAGCGGAGTTATTGTTCCACTATGTTCATTGCCTAATTTTTTCCTGACCGACTGATAAAACTCGGGAACCAGATCATTTAAGACAAATAACTCTGGCCGAAATGCTTCAAAGATCAATCTGGAGAGCATACCGGTACAACTGCCTATTTCCAGGATCCTGGAATATCGAGGCCCGCCCAGTTCCTTCAGGTGCCTGAGCAATCTCTGGTTAACAAGCTGCTGAACCACAGCCTGGTGCTCGTAAGTGTCCCTCCCCCGTAAAAAGGAACGGGCCACCCTATCTTTCTCTATCAACGACCCACGCTCAGCCATCTAACCTCACCAGATCGACGATATCGTCCCATCGTTGCCAGTTAGTAAAGGGGAAATGGCAACCATCGATAATGCTGATATTGCCCTGCTCTTTCCAGAATGCCTGCTGATTAGTTGTCGGTATGATGCGGTCGTTTGAGGAGATAATTACCTCATCAAAGATGGAATCGGCACCATTGTTTTGTTGGATCATATCTGCCAGACACTCCAGTTCTTTTCTCTGATCATCAATGGGTCGCTGTGGCTGCAAGCCCATAAAGATATCATAAACGTTGCTTTGCCTGCACATCCTTCGATAAAACCGCTCTTGAACAGATTTGGTATAGTTATTCAAAGTAGCGTGAAAAAATGTGACCGGAATACCAAAATCATCATTAATTGGTTTGAGTGTGCCGTTTATCGCAATGCAGCCAGCGAATTGTTCTTTTTTATCAAAAAACAGCTGCTGGGCTGCCCAGACACCAAAAGACCAGCAGATTAGATAGATTTTTTCATATCGGGAGATGATCTGAGTATAATCCTCTGGTAGATGAAAACGGGTATAGTTAGAGAAAACCAGAACATCGTACGATTCGGTTGTAAGGGTTTCAATCGGATGATGATCCATCCCCCAGCCATTAAAGAAAATGATCAGTTCATTATGATCAGAGCAATGAAGCCAATGGCTGATCATAACGATTGCTCAAACCAGTCTTTAATCAATTGCGGTAATTGAGCCAACTGATCGTACGTGAGATCGGCCGTCAGTGACAGCCGAAACCGGGAGGTGCCTTGCGGTACCGTCGGCGGGCGTACCGGCAGGATCAAAAATCCTTGTTCTTGCAGATAGTTAGCACCGGCCACTGTACGATCTGCTTCACCGATTATAACCGGCACGATATTGGTGGAACCTCCTGTACGCAGTCCCTGATCCTGCAGGTCTGTTCGCAGACGTTTGGAAATCTGCTGAAGATGGCTGCGTCTTTGTTTCATTTCCAGCAAATGACGCATCACAAAATAATTCCAGGACAAAACAACGGGAGGCAGTGCCGTGGTGAAAATCAAGGAACGGCTGCGGTTAATAAGGAAATCTCGTATTACTTCGGAGCAGACAATAAAAGCCCCTATTGAGGCGCAGGCTTTGCCAAATGTTCCAACCAGAAAATCTATATCGTCAATACAGTCTTCCTGCTCAGCCAGTCCAAGCCCCTGGTCGCCATAAAGGCCAACTCCATGGGCCTCGTCCAGATAGATCAGACAATTATAGGCTTTCTTCAGTCTGACCAACTCCGCAAGATCGGCACAATCACCATCCATACTGAATACTGATTCGCTGACAATTAACACCTGGCTATAATCATCTCGGTGCTTTTCCAGAAGCATGTGCAAATGTTCGTAGTCCCTATGGCGAAAGCGCTTATAATCAGCTAGACCGATCCGCAGCCCATCATGTATCGAGGCATGATTCAGTTTATCGGAGAGTACCAGATCCTTTTTCCCAAACAGGGCGGAAATGATGCCAATATTTGCGTGGTAGCCGGAATTGAAAAGCAGCGAAGCTTCTCTGCCATATAATTCTGCAAGCAGCCCCTCGAGTTGATGAGCTTGCTCGACATCACCGGTCAACAGCCTCGATGAAGCACTGCCAAGCCCAAAAACATCAATAAGATTTTCATCTGTTTTCGAGGAATAAAATGACTCGAGAAACTGGTGGTCTCCAGCCAGGCCAAGATAGTCATTGGAGCTGAGATTGATAAACTGTGTGTTGTCTCGGGTTACATACCCCGCTCCCCTTCCTTTGAGCGGCTGAAGACGTCGAAGCATGTCGTCTTGTTCCAGTTTTTCCAGTTGCTTCCTGAATGTATCCATAGTTCAGCTCTCTTCCGCCACAACATTGACTACTGCCCGGCACAGGAGGGCCAGGTCTTCTTTTCCAATACAATAGGGCGGCATCAGGTTGACAAGCCTGCCAAACGGCCGAACCCAGACACCATGATCAACAAAACGACGTTGGATAGCTCCCATTTCCACCGGTCTGACAAGCTCGACCACCCCGATGGCGCCAAGACACCTAACATCAGTCACATGGGAAAAGTCACGACACGGTTCCAACCCTTCCTGTAAACCAGATTCAATTACACCGATTGTGCCCTGCCAATTATCTGCCAACAAGACCTCGATTGATTCAATCGCCACCCGGCACGCAAGCGGGTTGGCCATAAAGGTTGGGCCATGCATGAACACACCGGGGTCACCGGCTGAAATAGTTGTAGCAATATGTTCAGTAGTAATCGTTGCAGCAAGGCTTAACATGCCGCCTGTTAAGGCTTTGCCGAGGCAGAGAATATCTGGGCTGACGGAGCTGTGCTCGCAGCCAAACATCTTGCCGGATCTGCCAAAGCCGGTGGCAATTTCATCTGCAATCAGCAACACATCAAACGTATCGCATAGGCGTCTGGCCTCTTTGAGGTAATTGGCATGATAAAATCGCATACCACCCGCCCCCTGAACAATCGGCTCGAGTATCAACGCGCAAAGCGAATCGTGATGCTTCTCGAGAAGATTTTTCAGCGGCCTCATGTCATCAGCGTCCCAATATCCATGAAACGTGCACCCTGGTTTTGGCGCGAAATGATATGTCGGCAGTACCCCGGAAAAGATATGATGCATTCCGGTAACCGGATCACAGACCGACATCGCGTGAAACGTGTCGCCGTGATATCCAGAGCGAACCGTGGCGAATGTACATTTTTCGGGTCGACCTTTGGCATGAAAATACTGAAGTGCCATTTTCATCGCCACCTCAACGGCCACCGATCCGGAATCACAGAAAAAAACTCGATCCAGACCCTCTGGAGTCAGCTCCACAAGTTTTCTTCCGAGCTCAACAGCAGGCTTGTGAGTGAGACCGCCGAACATCACATGACTCAGGGTCTCCGCCTGTTCCTGTATTGCTGCAACCAGTTTCGGATGGCTGTAACCGTGAATCACCGACCACCAGGACGCCATTCCATCAATCAGCTCTGGTCCGTCTCTTAATTTAATTCTGACTCCAGAGGCCGATTCAACCTCAAAAACCGGCAGCGGATTTATCATCGACGTATAAGGATGCCACAGATGTTTTCGATCAAACGCCAAGATCTCATTCGAGCTGTTTTCGGAGCAAATACCTGTCATTTATCGGATCTCGAAGAAGTGGGGTTGAACCCGATGGATTCGATCATCTGCAGATCTTCTGAGATATTGTTGCCCGAAGTGGTCAGATAATTTCCGACAATGGCTCCATTGGCTCCTGACAAAAAACAGCGATACTGTTCAGAGCCAAGTTGTGCCCTTCCACCGGCCAGCCGAACCACCGACAGGGGGTTGATAAAACGGAACATGGCAATACAGGTGAGTACCTCGCGTAATGAAAGTTGTTCGACATCTGCGAGTGGAGTGCCTGCAATCGGGGTCAGTATATTGATCGGAATTGAATACACTTCGAGTTCCCTCAATTCAAAGGCAAGTTCGAGCCGCTGTTCAAACGTTTCCCCCAGACCTATAATGCCGCCGGAACAGATGTCCATTCCAGCCTCCCGGGCAATTTGAATCGTTTCAACTTTTTTATCCCAGCTGTGGCTGGTACAGATTTTGGGGAAATAACTTCTGCAGGTCTCAAGATTACAATGATAGCGCTTGACTCCGCTCTTTACGAGTTGTCTGGCCTTTTGCGGAGTCAGAAACCCCATCGAAGCACAGAAATAGAGCTCACTTGCTTCGCCAAGTTTTCTATACATGGAGCCAAACACACTGAGATCTTTCTCAGAGACATCCCTACCAGCTGTTACCAGAGAATAACGCGCCACTCCCAGGCTTTCATTTTCCTTGCCCTGCCGGTGTACCTCTTCGTAGGTGACCATCTCGTAGGTCTCGATCTCAGTTTGATATCGAGACGATTGGGCACAGAACCGGCAATTCTCAGAACATTTGCCAGAACGTGCATTAATTATCGAACAGAGATCGAAATGGTCGCCGTGAAGTTCTTTGCGCAAACGGTCGGCGCCTTCATACAAGGCGGTGGGATCAGTGGTTTCGGCAAGTTCCAGAGCCTGGTCAAAATCCAGGTCTTTGCCGGAACGAATCAGTTTCAACGATGCTTCCAGACTATTCATAACAATTGCATCCTCCGTACACCCTCATTTTCCCGGATTGTATTACTATAGGTATGCAATCGCTTTAGTGCATGAAAATATTCAAACTGCTGTCAATCAGCTAATACTGAGTTTTTCCAGACATTTCTGCAGTGAATCGGGGGTGTCAAACTGCATCACCTCAACCTTGGTATCCTTTGGTACGATTTTTCTCATCATACCTTTGAGCACCGTTTTCGGCCCGACTTCAATAAAGGTATCCACGCCATCAGCCAACATCTGCATAATAATTTCATACCAGCGCACCCGGGAGGCGATCTGTTTAGCCATAATTTCCCGAATGAGCTCAGGGGCAGTCTCAACCTTGGCCGTGACGTTGAAATATAGTGGCGATGAAGGTGCTTTAAAATCGATTCCTGCCATAAAATCAGAAAAATCCGAGATCGCATCTGCAACCAGCGGCGAATGGTTTGCCACACTCACGTTTAGAGCGATAACTTTGCCGCCCTGCTGTTCAAGCATCACAGAAACACCATCAAGTCCTTCCTGATTACCGGAGATGACAATCTGTTGCGGAGTATTGTAATTGGCAACCGTCACAATACCGGTTCCATCATATGATGTAACAGCCTGCTCAACCGTTTCGATACTTAAACCAAGAATAGCACGCATCCCGCCTGGATGAGAATTACCTTCACGCTCCATAAAAAAACCACGTCGCTCAACCAGCCTGATCGTATCTTTAACGGAGGTTACCCCGGCAGCACAAAGTGCTGAATATTCCCCAAGGCTGTGACCAGCGTAACAGGTGACGGCAGTCGCTGAATCGAGTGCGCTCTGCAGCGCCCGTAGACAAATGAGGTTTGTTACCGTTATCGCCGGCTGCAGAACCGCTGCCCGGGTCAGCTCTTCCATGGGACCATCTGCTATTACGGAATTAAGTTCAAAATCACAAACAGATTTTGCCATTTCCGTTATTGATTGACACTCGGGCACGGTATCGATAAATTCTTTGCCCATACCAATATATTGAGATCCCTGCCCGGGAAACAGCACTGCTATTTTCATGAATTACTCCTATTTTTATCCTTTTTGATATCGAGAATATTCAAGATGAGCAACAGGCCAACACCAACACATATTGACGAGTCTGCCACATTAAATGCGGGCCAGTGATACGAACCTAGGTAAATATCGAGAAAGTCTATAACCGCTCCAAAACGAAGACGGTCTATAAGATTACCTAATGCCCCGGCTCCAACCATTGCAAAAGCAACTCGATACCATTGATCACGCATTTTGAAAGCGGCAATGGTCAAGCCTATGACTGCTGCCGAGTTAACCGACACAAAAAACCAGTGGCGCAGCGGAGAGTCAACGGAGGCCAGCATTGAAAAGGCGGCCCCTTTGTTGGTAACGTGAACTAGATTAAACAGCCCGGGGATAATCTCTCGCATCTCATAGAGATTCATCGTAGAGATTATCCAGTACTTGCTCACCTGATCACAGGCGAGCAAGACGAGCACAATAAGAAAATAAAGACGCACGAGATTTTTTAATCCTGCAATTCCAACGAATCAACAACGCCAAAACAGCGCCTGCAGATAGTCGGATGATCGGCAATCTGACCGACGCTCGTTGTGCGGTTCCAGCAGCGCTCACACTTGTCTCCTGTTGCTGTCCGAACGCCTATGAACAGCCCAGGCACCTCTTCGCTTTCCACCACCTCGAGCTTTCCAAACTGATCCTTTTCAATGAAACTCAATTGGGAAACGATTGAATTTTCCTTTAACATCTGCAATTTTGAAGTAATCAATTCAGCAATGTCCCCTTCTGCAGCAATCAGTAATTCTGCTTCAAGCGGATGTCCGATTATCTTTTCAATTCGAGACTTTTCTAGTGCCCTGGTAATTTCTGAGCGCAGTTTAATGAGATTTTTCCACTCCAATTCCGTCTGAGCATCAAGTCGGTTCGCCTTATTTTCGGCTGGAAATTCAGTGAAAAAGATAGAATCATTCAAATCAGACTTCTGGTCTCTTCCCATCAAAGCATCCCAGGCCTCGGCTGCGGTAAAACAGAGAATGGGCGACATCAATTTAAGCAGCCCTGCGATAATCTCGTACATCGCAGTCTGGGCTGATCTTCGTGATTTAGAATCTGTACCCGAGACGTATAGGCGATCCTTAATAACATCAAGGTAAAAGGAACTCATGGTTATTCCGCAGAAATAATTCAAACCATGATAAATCGAATGAAACTCATATGCTTCATAAGAAGTTGCTATTTTCTCTTTGAGTTCCTCAAACCTGGCAAGAGCCCAGCGATCAAGTGCTTCCAGCTCTTCAATGGGTACACTCTGCGTTGCCGGATCAAAATCACTGAGATTGCCCAGAAAATAGCGGATGGTATTGCGGATTTTCCGATACGAATCAGTAACCTGACCAAGAATCTCATCGGAAACCTTGATGTCATCACGATAATCTTCGCTGGCCACCCAGAGACGGAGAATTTCGGCACCGTATTTTTCAATCACCTCTTGGGGAGCTACCACATTACCCACCGACTTCGACATCTTCTTGCCCTGGCCATCTACTACATAACCATGGGTCAGTACTCCTTTATATGGAGCTCTGCCTCTGGTACCCACCGAAGTAAGCAGTGCACTGTGAAACCAGCCTCGATGCTGATCACTACCTTCGAGGTACAGATCGGCAGGCGAATTGAGTTCTTCCCTCTGTTCGCAAACCGCAGCATGGCTAACACCGGAGTCAAACCAGACATCGAGAATATCATTTTCCTTGATAAAATCTGATGATCCGCAGGACTCGCATTGTAAGTCCTCCGGCAGAAAATCTGCCATTTCATGGCTGAACCAGGCATCCGCCCCTTCTTTGCTGAATAGGTTATTAATATTTTCTATAACCCGGTCATTTTTAACGATCTCACCACAGGATTTGCAGCTGAATACGGTAATCGGTACACCCCAGGCCCGCTGCCTGGAAAGGCACCAGTCGGGACGGTTTTCAATCATTGAATAGATTCGCTGCATCCCCCAACCCGGCGTCCAGGTAACGTGCTTTATGTTATCCAGTGATTTGGCTCGCAACTCATTTTTTTCCATCGAAATAAACCACTGTGGCGTAGCCCGGTAAATAACCGGCTTTTTACAACGCCAGCAGTGTGGGTAACTGTGATGGATGTCACTCTGGTGAAGTAGTTGAGAAGATGCATCGAGGTCAGAGCATATATCGGCATTGACATCGGGTATCTGCTTACCGTCATACACACCAGCTTCCGAAGTAAAAACGCCCATATCATCAACTGGAGACATGATATCAAGACCATACCGAAGTCCGGTCAGGTAATCGTCAGCCCCATGTCCCGGTGCTGTATGGACACAACCGGTTCCGGCATCAAGCGTGACATAATCGGCCAACACCAGCAATGAATCCCGATCCATAAACGGATGATGACAACTTTTATTCTCAAGTCCAGCTGCCGGGAACGTAGCGGTTATGGAATAATCATCGATATCGAACTCCTCCATGACCCGGGAGACCAGTTCTTTGGCCATGATCAGTTTTTCTCCGCCAGCCTCGACAAGTGCATATTCAAAATCGGGATGGAAGGCTATTGCCTGATTCGCCGGCAAAGTCCAGGGAGTGGTGGTCCAGATGACCACGTTCAGATTGTCACCGCTAAGCTTGGGATCGACATCTGAAAGATCTGAATTTACGGGAAATTTAACGTAAATTGAAGGTGACGTGTGGTTGTGATATTCGACTTCTGCCTCGGCCAGAGCGGTCTCACAGGTGGAACACCAGTACACCGGTTTTTTACTCTTGACCACGGCTCCCGAAAGCAGAAATTTATTGAACTCCCGAGCAATTGTTGCCTCATAGTCGTAGGTCATGGTCAGGTAAGGGTTGTCCCAGTCGCCGATCACACCTAAACGTCTGAATTCTTTTTTTTGCGTTTTAATCCATTTTTCCGCATACTTGCGACAGGCCCGGCGTTT
>JAQYVS010000105.1 GCA_030145365.1 Desulfofustis sp.
AACAGACTGATAAACAACATAAGGGGCGAACAAACCAGCAACACCACCGAGGAAAATAAAATATCAAATCCCCGCTTCCATTCAGTGTGGGGATTAAAATTTAATATAAGCATCTTGCCCAATGATTGTACTTCAGCGTGATGCAGACCGAATACGTAAAGATCGGGTACCAGATAGATCCTCGAGCCAAGGGAACGGCATTCGCGCAGGATAGAAAAAATCTTCCGTTCAGCTCTCATGGGCAGCGCGATATAGACATAATCAATATCGTTACTATTTAAATATTCCGGCAACATACCGATATCGCCAATTACCGGTTTTCCCATGGCGGTCAATTTTGGATCATCAGGGACTTTATCATCGAAAAACCCCATGACCTCGATACCGGCCCAGGGAATTGTCTCCAGTTCTCTGACTAAACTCATGCCCAGATCCCCTGCACCGGCAATAACGGCCCTACGAACATTTTTCCCTCTTCTGCGGAAATAGCGAAGAATTTTACGCGCGGTCAGATGGACAAGAAAGAGTAAAAATGGCGTCGTAATGGACCAAATCAGGAACACAACCCGGGAATAGGCAACCGAAATCTTAAAAATGAAGAAATAGAAGAGCAGCAGGCCGACAACGGTTGCCCAGGCTTTAATGATTACATAGAATTCAGTATAGAATTTCCATCCCCGCCAGGAACGATAGAGTTGAAAGGATTGAAAACCGACCAGACATAGAATAAAAGTGATGACTATCAGTCTGTTGTAATGATCACTCCACGGGACCCGGTACCAATACACCAGAGCTGCCAGATAGCCGACCACCAGTAAGCAATCGACCAGATGGAGCATTCTGGCCATTATGGAACTCTGCTCTCGCAGATTAGTTGATATCATTGATTAGTAAAATACGGCAGTGACAATATCAGATTTCTTGTTGTTCTACACTTGGGCCGTCCGGCCCATTATCCCACCAGTTGCTGTTCAGGCTCATTTTTGCACACAGTTTCGTCGGTAATTTCCGATGCATGCATCCCAACCGGTAAGCTGTGAATTTAAAAACAACTCTTACCATAAATTCACCAATCAATCCATATCTTCGCCGCTTGGCCAGATAAGAGCAACCTGAGCGAACATAGTCGAGCCCTCGTCCACCCGTGCCACCATAGAGATCCAGAAGCCACTTTTGGTTTGTGTGGAAAACGCCGATATCAAAATAGCGACAAAACTCATCCGAGATGCTGTAGTCATGCGAATGATACACCCTGGCGTCTGCTGCATAGGCAATTCTAAGACCGTTTTCCAGCAACCTTCCGGCGGCACAGCTGTCTTCTCCAAAGATGAGCCCAGTCTCAAAGTATCCGATTTCTTTTAGACTGCTTTTTCTATAAGCACTGCAGGAATTAGAAGTGAACACACATTGCAGTCCAAGTCTGGTGCGATCGTCAAAGGCCCTGATTTCTGGTTGTTCCGGATAATTGAAAAATCTCAGGTGGGCGGCAATATCTGTGGCATTAAAGGAAGGCAATTGTCTCGCGTAACTCAGACAGATATCGGACGATTCCCTCAGAGGAGCAACAAGATTCTCAAGAAGGTTTTGGTCTGCAGGAAGTATGTCCTGGGTCAAAAAAATCAGAATATCTCCCCGGGCAGTTTGGGCTCCAAAAGATCGCGTACCTCCATGATCAAATTGCCGTTCTTCAATTTCAAGAAGTTCTGCACCATACTCTCGTGCAACTGAAGTCGTCGAATCGGACGAAGAAGAATCGATTACCAGCACTTGATCCGGTTGAAGCGACTGGATTTTCAAAGAGGCCAGCAATTCACGTAATTGCTCTGCACCGTTTTTGGTTGGTATAATTACCGAGATTTGCATTTCATTTCCCGGTCTGTCACTGATTGCCATTTCACTATCTCTTTGACGTGTAGCCACTATGCTCAGATATTACAAACCCGAACAAGAAAGTATTTACATACAGCCCAGACAATATACGGAGAATGATGTTTTACGTTGAGCTTTATCTCATTTTCTGAAGCTAGAAGTCTTAGTTTTTTATCTATTCTTTTGCGATCTTTAGACCATCCTCGGCAGTGATAGGCCTCCGCCTCTGGTGCATACAATAACTTCCAACCTCTACTTCTTAGGCGGAGACTGAGATCAATATCTTCCTTATACATGTAAAAAGATTCATCAAACAGTTCCGGAAACTCTTCAGTAATGACTTCCGCCCGACAAAACATAAAAGCTCCGCAAACCGCTGGAACAAACTCTTCTGAATCATATCTATGGCTGTCTGATTGCCCCTGCCCCCGATCATACC